>JACSSB010000235.1 GCA_014879435.1 Phycisphaerales bacterium | reverse complement strand
CGTGGCGAAACTGCGATCAATGTGATCGATCCCTGTATTAGTAGCGCTCTGAGCGGATTTCGTCACAGTGGTGCTGTTCATGCGGTGGCCGGTATCGGTGATCCAAGACGCTTTTTCAATCACTTGCGGTGCGCTCGCTTACGATTGGTCGAGCATCCTTTTCCGGACCATCATCGTTTTAAGCCCGAAGATCTCAGCTTTCGGCAGGATTTTCCGGTGCTGATGACCGAAAAAGACGCCATCAAATGTCGTGGATTCGCGATGGAAGGGTGGTGGTATGTGCCCGTCGACGCTTGGCTCGATCCCGATTTCGAGGAGTCTTTTCTCAAGCGATTGGCAGTAGTTGCCTTGGCCAAGGGGATCTCCCGCGAACGGAAAAAATCAAATCGTGGGGAGGGCGTACCTACTTCTTCCCCGCCAAGCGAATATTTCTTAGAAACGAGAGGTGAGCGAGTTGGACAAAAAATTGCTGGAAATGCTGGTCTGTCCGGTCAGCAAAGCACCGCTGACCTACGATAAGGCCCAGCAGGAATTGATCTGCTGGGAGAGCCGCCTTGCCTATCCGATTCGTGATGGTATTCCGTGCATGTTGGAAGCCGAGGCACGGCGACTGACGGATGAAGAGGCCGCTCCAAGTGCGTGAGGTCGGTGAGAACGGACCTCGGTTTCGCGTGGCGATTCCGGCCCGTTACGCTTCGACCCGGCTACCAGGAAAGCCGTTGCGCCTACTGGCGGGGCGAACGCTGCTCCAGCATGTCTATCAGAGAGCCTTGGCTAGCGATGCTATGGAAGTAGTGATCGCCACCGACGATCCCCGTATCCGCGAAGTGGCCGAGGGTTTTGGTGCGGCGGTGTGCATGACCGCACCCGAGCATCTATCCGGTACCGATCGACTGGCGGAAGTGGCGGAGCGGCATGCCTGGTCGGATGAGGACATCATCGTCAACCTGCAGGGTGATGAACCGCAGATGCCAGCCGTGCTGATCCGGCAGGTGGCAGCGGCACTGGAGGCGCATCCTGCTGCGGGTATCGCCACGGCCTGTACCCAGATTCACAGTTTGGAAGAAATCTTCGATCCCAACGTGGTCAAGGTAGTGCGGGACGCGTTGGGGGATGCCTCTTATTTCAGCCGTGCCCCGATTCCCTGGCATCGCGAGGCGTTCGCGGCTGGTGGGAATGGTGTGGCCAAGCTACCGGTCGATGACAGCGTTTATTTTCGCCATATCGGGATCTATGCGTATCGAGCAGCGGTATTGCGTCGTTATCCCCGCTTGGCACCGGCACCAGCCGAACGGGCCGAATCGCTGGAGCAGTTGCGTGCGCTGTGGCACGGTATCCGCATCCATGTTGTCGAAGCTGCTGAAGCCCCACCGCCTGGAATCGATACTGAAGCTGATTTGGCACGAGTGGTAGCGGAATTCGAGCGCTCAGATCAGCAGATCAAAGGTAGCTAACTCAGGTAAATCCGGGTTGAGATGATCACGGCGCGCATCCAGCAGGGCGATGGTGAAGGTTTGCGGCGCCCAACCGATGGCGTTACCGTACTGATTAGTTTGCAGCGTCTTGAGATCCTGACAGTCGCGCAATACTAAGGCCGGTTCTTCGATGAGGATCTCGATGATCTGGCAGGGACGGCCTTGGTACGACAGGATCTGACCGAGCAATTTTTGCAGTTTTTCGGGATCAATTCGTAGCATGGACGGCAGCCAGGGTGATGAAATCCAAATTCATGCCGGGGGTATGCGCAATGTTGAGGTTTCCACGGCGGGCGGCGAAGATGAGGTCGAAGGCGATGGTTAAGGTGTTATTTGTGTGTATGGGTAACATTTGTCGTTCCCCGGTGGCGGAAGGGGTTTTCCGGCGTATGTTGGAGGGGGCGGGGCTGGTCAAGGAAGTTTATGTCGATTCGGCCGGTACCCATTCCTATCACATTGGTGCACCGCCTGATAGCCGTAGCCAGAGCACTGCGCTGAATCGAGGTGTGGATTTACGCAGTTTGCGCGCACGGCAGGTTACGACCACCGATTTCATTGAGTTCGATTATGTATTGGCCATGGATCGTGCCAATTACCAAGATCTGCTGGCTGTGTGCCAAGACGCGAAATTACGACCGCGTATTCGTTTGTTTCTGGAGTTTGCGCCGGATTTGCCGGAACGGGAAGTGCCAGACCCTTATTACGGCGGCCCGAACGGTTTTGAACGGGTCATGGATTTGATCGAGGAGGGCGCACAAGGTCTGCTGCTTCATATTCGCGAGCACTACCGTATTTGAGTGAGCGATGCGAGTAGGTGGCGGTAGTGAGGCCGCTTGATCTTCAGGTCTTTTGCGAAAGCGGGGTCCGTCATCTGACCCCGCTTTTTTTATGTCAACCGATCAGGATTGCGGTTTCTGATCGGTATCCGGCGCTGTCGATGGTGAATCGGACGACTCGGGGAAAGGTGGCCTATCCGGGGTGAATTGCGGTATTTCCTCCGGGATAGGTTCGAATTGGCCGACCGTATCGCTCGCGGTGAGGGAGGCAACTACCACTTCTCCTTCGACTTCCACCGAAATCGTGTCTTCTTGGAGAGGAACCGCAGCCGAGTCACTTTCCTGTATAGGCGCAGTGGTCACCACATCGGATGGCGCATCCATCGTTTCCGAAGATTCGAGAGTGGTATCTGCGGCTATTGCTGCGTTGGGCGAGACGTCCGTCGTTTCCGAAGATTTGAGAGCGGTATCCGTGGCTACCACGTTGGATGGAGCGTCCGTCACCTCTTCGGTGGTGGTATCCGATAGGGAGGTAACGGCTTCGCTTTCAGTAGTTACTGGGGCAACCGATATGGGAGTAACGGCCTCGCTTTCGGTAGTTGCCGGGGCAATAGCAGCATTTTCGGTTTCCCCAATGGTGATTCCGTCGGATGTCGATGCCGATGGCGTCAACGAAACCATGTCGGAAGGTTCCGAGGAAGCGACTTCAGGCGAAATCGCTTCTTTTTCGGGAAGAAGTGCGGATACGGTGTTGTCCTCTGTCGCCGGTTCGCTCACCACCGATTGGGAGGATTCGACCGATTCGCTTTGCAGGGGCAGCGAAGATTCTGTTTCCGAGGGTGCAGCCGAGGATGGAGAAGCGGCAGTGTGGCGGACGTTTACACGTTCACGTTGCTCCACTTCTTCAGCCACGGGGTATTCCATAGGAAAGGGCGGTGGTGGTGCTAGCACTTCAGCAGTGGCTGGAGGCGGAGTTATCTCCGCCTCTTTCTCCGTAGCACGGAGCTTGGCGATAGCGTCCCGTGACAGGCGGGGACGGCCACTGCGAATGCGTCGTTGTGGCTTATCTGGATGAGTGGTAGCGGTGGTAGCGGCAGTGGCAGCGGTGGTGGTAATGGCATCGTGCGATTCGGTGTCGCCAGTACTGAATGTGGCGTGATCGGTGTCTTGACCATCACTATTGGAATCCGTGCTGGTGGATGCAGATTCTTCGGCGGGAGCGCCGGTCTCGTTGCGCCGCCGCCGTCGGCCACCGCGCCGACCACGCCGATTCCGCGAGCCGGAAGGTTCTTCTTCGGTCTCAGTATGCGCAACGGTAGATTCGCTGGTCTGTTCACTGGACGATTCGTCGAGAATCGTTGCTGGTACTGGCGTTTCGGGGCTTGGTTTGGATTCGGGTATCGAATCTTCGACTGGAGATACGGTCGCAGCGGGAGATATCAGAGAAGCAGTTGGAGTACCACTGTCCTTGGTAGCTATGGCAGGCTCGACCGCCGATTCCACTTCAGAGCGCCGCCCAGCACGTTCACGATGCGCCTTTTCCGTTTTAGTGGAACGGGTTCCCGACCGGTTGGAGCGTTCCGTCCGTGATGGTGGCTCAGGTGGAGTTTGCCGGAACAGTGTGCTCCACAACCAGTGGAAGAAGCTGGGATTTACCTCAGGTTTAGGCGTTGGTGTTGGTGGAATCGGAGCCGGAGTCGTCGGCGTGACGCCCTTGACTATCGGTTCTTCATCCAGGCCCCGTGCCGTCGTATTGACCGGCGATGCCTCCAATTGTTCTTCAAAATCCTCGGCCAGAGTGTAAGAAGGTAATTGGGCTTCCGACAGCTCATCCATGCGCAGCCGGTTGAGTTTGAAGTGTGGAGTCTCCAGCGATTCGTTGGGTACCAGCATGACGCTGACCCGGTGGCGTTGCTCGATGATGCGGATCGTCTCACGCTTCTCATTGAGCAGGAAGGTGGCGACCTTGACCGGCAACTGCACAATCACTCGGCCGGTCTTGTCCTTCATTGCCTCTTCTTGGATCAACCGGAGCACGCTCAGTGCCAGCGAGTCGATATTGCGGATCGTGCCCTGACCATTGCAGCGTGGACAAATCATGTGGCTGGCTTCGTCCAACGAAGGACTCAAGCGTTGCCGCGACATTTCCAATAAGCCAAATCGAGAAATACGCCCAACCTGTACCCGAGCGCGATCCATCTTCAACATCTCGCGAAGCCGGGTTTCTACCTCGCGCTGGTTGCGGGCGATATTCATATCGATGAAATCGATGACGATCAGCCCTCCCAGATCGCGCAGCCGCAATTGCCGGGCAATTTCCTCGGCAGCTTCCAGGTTGGTGGTCAGCGCCGTTTCCTCGATATCGGCGCCTCGGGTCGCTCGGGCCGAGTTGATGTCGATGGATACCAGGGCTTCGGTATAGTCGATTACGATCCCACCGCCGGAGGGCAGACTGACTTCACGCAAATAAGCGGTTTCGATTTGCGATTCGATCTGAAAACGGGTGAATAGGGGCACGCTATCCTGATAGAGCTTGAGCTTACTCAGGTTATGCGGCATTACCTGTTGCATGAAATCCTGCGCTTGGCGGTGAACGGTGGGGTTGTCCACCAGGATCTCGCCGATGTCGACACGCAGGTAATCGCGCAGGGCGCGGATGATGATGTTGCTTTCCTGATAGATCAGGAACGATGCCTTTTTCTGGGATGAGGCGGTTTCGATGGCTTTCCACAGATGCAGGAGATAATCCAAATCCCATTGCAACTCTTCCTGCGAGCGGCCCACGCCAGCGGTACGCACGATCAGGCCCATGCCGTCGGGAATATCGAGGCTGCTCATCACCTCGCGAATTTCCTGGCGGTCGTCGCCTTCGATCCGCCGCGACACGCCGCCCGCACGCGGGTTATTGGGCATTAACACCAGATAACGACCCGCTAGGCTGATGAATGTGGTCAGCGCCGCGCCTTTATTGCCGCGCTCTTCCTTTTCCACTTGGACCACCAATTCTTGGCCTTCCCTGATCGCTTCCCGGATGCTGGGCCGGTTGCCATTGGCGGTGGATTGCGGGTCGAAATAGTTGCGAGAGATTTCCTTAAAGGGAAGAAATCCATGGCGGTCGGCGCCGTAATCGACGAAGGCTGCTTCCAGCCCCGGTTCGATACGCGTGACACGTCCTTTATAAATATTGGATTTCTTCTGCTCTCGCGAAGGGGTTTCGATGTCAAGGTCGTAGAGTTTTTGGCCGTCCACGAGAGCCACGCGCAACTCTTCCTGCTGAGTCGCGTTAATCAGCATGCGTTTCATTTGGAAATAATTCCCTGCGCTCGACCATCACCGGCGGTGACGAAAGTTGTCGCCGAGGCGTGGCTGGGATTTCAGCTAAAAACCCGAAAATGGGATAATTAAGATGTGTCGGGAAGAAACCCAGATACGCCGCAAGGTTGTAACCAGTCGGCTGGGAGCGCGGTTAAGAGCCACTCAAAATCAAGGTCGGGTCGAGTGGCGGATAAACCCGTTTCAACAAACCCTGCCCGCCGGTGTGACTGGCGTGCGGGCACGAAAACCGATATCGTGTGTCAGATGCATTTCGCCGGCCTTTCGGGCCGATCGGCGACAACATCTGCGAACTATAACAGTCCAACCGGTACGCTTCAAATGATGCCTGTTTCCACAGCCAGCGCTGGAGTGCGCTACCTGGAAATCACTCCCGAGTACGCCGGTCAACGCCTTGACAATTTTTTGCTGCGCGAGCTTAAAGGCGCTCCCAAAAGCTTGATTTATCGCATTCTGCGTAAAGGAGAGGTCCGCTTGAATGGAGGTCGGGCGCAGCCAAGCGTTCGACTGCAAACGGGCGATAGACTGCGTGTGCCGCCAGTGCGGTTGGGTGAGCCGGATGAGCGACCCTTCCGACCGCCGCCGGGGCTGGTAGATTACTTGCAAGCGGCGGTACTGTACGAGGATCGCGAAGTACTGGTGCTGAACAAGCCAGCGGGCTTGGCAGTACATAAGGGAAGCGGCGTCGATTATGGCGTGATCGAACTACTGCGAGCCATGCGCCCCAAGGAGCCATTTTTAGAGCTGGCGCATCGACTAGATCGTGACACTAGCGGTTGTTTGCTGTTAGCACGGACTCCCGCCGCATTACGATTGATTCAGGAAGCGTTGCGTACTGGGCGGCTGGAAAAACGTTATCTCGCTTTGGTGCGCGGCTATTGGAATTATGGCCCGCGCGAAGTGAATCAGCCCTTGCGTCGTAATGTCTTACGTGGCGGCGAGCGTGTGGTCGAAGTGATGGATGACGGTAAGCCAGCCCTGACCCGCTTTGATCCGGTCAGTCTGTTTAAGTCGGCTTCGTTGCTAGAGGCGAATATCGCCACCGGCCGAACCCATCAAATCCGCGTACACGCCGCTCATCTGGGTTATCCGCTCGCTGGTGATACCAAGTATGGCGATACCGCGTTCAACCGGACGATGATCGAGCGGTGTGGTCTGCGCCGCCTGTTTCTGCACGCCCACAGCGTACACCTGCCACTAGGGGGACGTGAGATCGCGGCGAGTGCCCCGTTGGATGTCGAACTCAAGGGTGTTCTGGAACGCCTGCGTTCGATGGATTCAAATGGAAGGTAAACGAGAAATACTAATGATCGATCCCAATCCGAATTCAAAATTGCCTGACGACGAACGTTGGGCGCGCGAGGTTTTGAACAAATTAGCGTTCGCTGCTATCACTGAGCAGCGCCGGACCCGGCGCTGGGGGATTTTCTTCAAACTGCTGTTTTTCGCCTATCTGGTGCTGGTGCTGGTGCTGGTTTGGCCCAACGATCTCGATACCACCGTTACCAGCAAACGCCATACTGCGTTGGTCCGGGTAGAGGGATTGATCGCCAGCAGTACCGAGGCCAGTGCTAAGAACATCATTGAATCGCTACATAAGGCATTTGAGGATAAGCAAACCGCCGGGGTAATCATACAGATCAACAGCCCTGGCGGTAGCCCGACACAGGCGGGAGAGATCTATGACGAAATCCAGCGACTGCGACAAAAACATCCCAAGATCCCGATCCACGCGGTGACCAGCGATCTGTGCGCTTCGGGTGGTTATTACATCGCGGCAGCGGCACAGAATATCTACGCCAATAAGGCCAGCATCGTTGGTTCTATCGGGGTGCGGATGGATAGTTTCGGTTTCACGGACGCCATGGCCAAATTGGGGATCGAACGGCGCGCCTACACGGCAGGGAACAACAAGGATTTTCTTGATCCATTCAAGCCGGTCAATCCAGAGGAAGTCCAGCATTTACAAGGCATGTTAAATGCGATTCACCAGCAGTTCATCACGGCGGTCAAGCAAGGGCGAGGGGATCGTCTCAAAGATAATCCTGATCTGTTCAGTGGTCTGATGTGGACTGGCGCGCAAAGCGTCGAGCTGGGATTGGTGGATGCTTTGGGCAGCACCCGTTACGTGGCCGAGGAAGTCATCGGCGAGAAAACGATGGTGGATTACACCAAGCGTACCCGATGGGTGGACCAGTTGCTTGAAGGTACGGAAACTCGGCTGGGCGCAACGCTGTTGGGCTTGTTTGGGCTCGAAGGGACGACGCAGTGGCGCTAGGCTAGCCGCGAGATCGTTGTTATGACTTCGACACACTCACAGCACTGTCACCCCTGCTGCTTCCAGCATTCGCGTCAGCCGAATCAATGGTAGGCCGATCAGGCTGGTGGGATCTTCTCCCTCCAGCCGCTCGAACAGGGTGATACCGAGTCCTTCAGACTTGAAGCTACCCGCACAGTGATAGGGCTGCTCGCGTCGCAGGTAGCTTTCGATCATCTCCACTGTCAGCGTCCGAAATACAACCCGAAACGGTTCTACCGCGACTTGGCATTGGCCACTGGCGCAATCCAATAGGCAGAGTCCGGTATAAAAAATGACGACACGTCCCGATGCACGCTGTAACTGCGCCACTGCGCGTGGGTGATCACCGGGCTTACCGATGATCTCGCCGTCCAACGTCGCCGCTTGGTCCGAACCGATCACCAACACTGATGTTTCATTTTGCGTGACTGCACGGGCTTTTTGTTCCGCCAGTCGTGCCACCAAGGCTGCCACTGTTTCGCCGGGCTGAGGTGTTTCATCGATATCCGGCGCCCGGATATCGAAAGGTAATTCCAGCCGCGTCAATAATTCACGGCGAAATGGCGAGGTGGAGGCGAGGATCAGGCGACGGCCATCGGGCAGGATTTCGAGCATGGCGGCAATTTAGTGAATGGCTTGAAAATTCGGGTAATTGTGTAGGATCTGGCTTTATTTTGACAGAAATCAAGCATGCCTATATCATTCCGCGCCTTATGCAAACGCCAATACTTCCCAACCGGTTCAATCCCTGGCAACTGGCTGCTGAGAGCGGGCGGTTCGATGGTGAATTGGATCTGGCGGTATTGCCGCGGTTGGCCGCCCTGCTTGAGCGGACTGATGGTACGGTCAAGATAGCGCTGGCGGCGAGGATCGATGAGCGGGGACTACGGCTGATCGAGGGTACCTTGCAAACCGATCTCGAACTGATTTGCCAGCGCTGCCTTGGTCCGTTATCCCTGCCGCTGGACGTTGTGGTGAGTTTGGGGCTAGTGCACGACGAGGCCGAATCCGTCCGCTTGCCCGATACCTATGATCCACTGGTAGTGGCTGGAAACGACCTTTCCATCGCTGATCTGGTGGAGGATGAATTATTGCTGGCCTTGCCATCGATTCCGCGTCATCAAGAGATCCGGGAATGCGAGGCCAACGGTTATGTGCCATCTGCTGAGTCTGAGCCGGATGGTGGGCGACGCGGCGCTTTCACGACGTTGGCGTCCCTGTTGCAGGATTCCAAGAGGAGCAATTGAAGTCATGGCTGTACAAAAAACCCGTAAAAGCCCCTCCAAGCGTGGCATGCGACGTGCTCACGATGCCCTGACTGCGGCCACGCTATCGACTGATCGCACTTCAGGTGAAGTGCATCTTCGCCACCATGTCACGCCAAACGGCTATTATCGCGGCCGCAAGGTGATCAATGAGTCCGTTGGGGACGATAGCGAAGAATAACCGCCATGCCGTCTCATGTGCCGATTTCTTCCATTGCCTTAGCTGATTTATGAGCAGCAGACCGATTACCATCGCCTTGGATGGCATGGGTGGTGACATGGGTCCCGGTATCGTGGTACCCGCCGCTTTGCGCGTACTCAAGACTACAGGTGATTCGCTACGCCTCATCTTGGTCGGGCAGGAGGATGTCTTATCGTCCATGCTGAGCAAACTAAAGGTGAGCGGGCATCCTCAGATTATCATCCGCCACGCTTCGCAATTGGTGAGCATGGATGAATCGCCAGCCCAGGCGCTGCGAGCCAAGAAGGATTCTTCGATGCGGGTGGCGATCAACCTAGTTAAACAGGGTGAAGCCGATGCCTGCGTCAGCGCGGGTAATACCGGTGCGCTGATGGCAACCGCTCGTTTCGTGCTCAAGACCTTGCCCGGCATTGATCGCCCCGCTATTTGTACTACGCTGCCAACCGTGCGTGGTCAGACCCGGATGCTGGATCTGGGCGCCAATGTGGACAGCAAAGCCGAGCATCTCTTGCAGTTTGCGGTGATGGGTTCGGTACTGGCGATGGTCAATGGCATTGAACGTCCACGAGTCGCCTTGCTGAATATTGGCGAGGAGGATATCAAGGGCAATGAACAGGTTAAGGAAGCAGCCCAATTATTGGCGGCCAGCAGCCTCAATTATATTGGCTTTGTAGAAGGCGACGGCGTTTATCTGGAACAAGTGGATGTAGTGGTTTGTGATGGTTTTGTCGGCAACGTCGCGCTCAAAAGCAGCGAGGGCGTAGCTCGGTTGATTCGCCATTATATGACTCAAGAATTCAAACGGAATCTGCTGACCCGGTTGGCTGGGCTGATTGCCTTGCCGGTGCTGCGTGCGTTCCGCCACAAGATCGATCCCCGCCATTACAATGGTGCCAGCCTGCTGGGCTTACAGGGGATTGTGGTCAAGAGTCATGGTGGTGCTGATGCTTTAGCCTTCGCGAACGCTATCCAAGTGGCGATGTTGGAAGTCGAACAAGCGGTGCCACGACGCATTGATGCGCATTTGGCCGCCCTTCACACCGCGAGGCAAGCGCTTTGAACCATGCCAGGATAATCGGAACCGGTAGCTATCTGCCGGAAAAAGTGCTGACCAACGCCGATCTCGAAAAGATGATCGAGACCACGGCGGGCTGGATCGTTGAACGAACCGGTGTCGAGGAACGTCATATCGCCGCACCTGAGGAGACCACCTGCGACATGGCCGAGCACGCTGCTCGCTGTGCGCTGGAGGCTGCCGGAATTGAAGCGAGCGAAATCGATCTGATCGTACTGGGCACCACGACTCCCGATCATGTATTTCCCAGTGTCGCCACCCAATTGCAACACCGTCTGGGTTGCGGCGGCGGCCCCGCCTTCGATGTTCAGGCCGTGTGTACTGGCTTTGTTTACGCCATGGATATCGCGAGTCGTTTCATCGCCACCGGTGCCGCACGGCGGGCCTTGGTGGTTGGCGCGGATACCTTTACCCGGATCATCAACTGGCAAGATCGCGGTACCTGTATCCTGTTCGGTGATGGCGCTGGAGCGGTAGTGCTGGAAGCGACCGATCAACCAGGGATCATCGACAGTCGACTGCACGCTGATGGTCGTTACAAGGAATTGTTGTGGGTACCAGCCGGAGTATCGAGCGGTTACGACCAGACCCAACAAAACGCTGCATTTGTGGAAATGCGTGGCAGCGAAGTCTTTAAGGTAGCGGTTCACACCCTCAAGGAAATCGCCGAGCAGATTCTGGCGGCCAACGGTATGACAGTCGCCGACGTGAACTGGTTGATTCCCCATCAGGCAAATCGCCGGATCTTGGCAGCTACAGCCAAACGGCTGGGCTTGCCTGAAGAACGCATGATCGACTGTGTGCGGTGGCACGGCAATACCTCGGCAGCCTCGGTGCCACTGGCGCTAGACGTGGCGGTGCGTGATGGTCGCATTCAGCGCGGTGATATCGTGCTGCTGGAAGGCTTTGGGGGTGGATTCACCTGGGGCGCAGTGCTACTCAAATATTGAACAAGCAGGAGAAACCACGATGATGACGCTGAATGGCGAAATCGCGCTGGTGACCGGCGCAAGTCGCGGCATTGGCCAAGCTGTTGCTCGTGAATTGGGGCAGCGGGGTGCGGTGGTGGTGGGTACTGCGACCACCCAGGCAGGTGCCGAGGCGATCAGCCGCGATTTTGTTGAGCGAGAACTCAAAGGGCGCGGTCTTTGCCTGAATGTCACCGATGCGGTAGCGGTGGATGCGGCGCTCAAAGCGATCGCCCAGGAATTCGGTACTCCAACCATTTTGGTCAACAACGCTGGCATCACCCGTGACAACCTGTTATTGCGGATGAAAGAAGAGGAATGGGCGACTGTTGTCGATACCAATCTGACTTCGATCTACCGGATGAGTAAGGCGGTGTTGCGTGGGATGATGAAAGCGCAGCGTGGGCGCATCATCAACATCAGTTCAGTGGTTGGAGTCACCGGCAGCGCCGGGCAGGCCAACTACGCTGCAGCTAAAGCAGGGATCATCGGCTTTACCCGATCCCTGGCACGCGAGGTTGGCTCACGTAACATCACGGTCAATGCCGTAGCGCCGGGCTTGATCGAAACCGATATGACCCGAGCACTGCCGGAAGCACAGCGTCAATCCCTGGTAGAGTCGATTCCGCTGCAACGGCCAGGTGAGCCACGGGATGTAGCCCTTGCGGTGGCGTTTCTGGCGTCGGCGGATGCGGCCTATATCACGGGGACAACTCTGCACGTTAATGGTGGCATGTTCATGGCCTGACCGCCGCATTGATGGCTAGAATGAATGGCGTCCATACTAAAGTTTTCCATACAATACTCGCGGCAGTGCCGTGATTGTCTGGGTTCACAACGAGGAAGAAAATCATCATGACTGACATCAGCAACATTGAAGCCCGCGTCAAGAAAATCATTATCGAGCAACTGGGGGTGAAGGAAGAGCAGGTCACCAACGAAGCCTCTTTCGTGGAAGACCTCGGCGCC
>JACSSB010000099.1 GCA_014879435.1 Phycisphaerales bacterium | reverse complement strand
AGCGCCCGTGATCCCGAATTACTGGCGCTGGATCGAATCTCGATGCGTGATTTCCTGCTGCAGCATCGACTAGATGCCAAGCCGTTACACTGGTACGTCAATTATGCCTGTCGTGACGATTACGGCTGCCGCTACGATCAGACCTCAGCCTGGATGGGAATTCACTATTTCGCCAGCCGCGATGCATACGCCCACGATGCCGACGAAGATGATGTACTGACCTGGCCAGAAGGTAATGGTTGGTTGATTCGGCGTCTGCGGGAACGACTAGCACCACATATCACCACGGGATCATTGGTTTCTCAGCTATCCATGTTGGATCGGGCGGTACGAGTCGATACCTACCAACCGGGCGAGGATCGCACGATACGACAACTAGCGCAGCGGGTAATTTGGGCAGTACCGGTGTTCCAGGCGCCTTGGGTATTTCAGGAGCTTTCAACCGAATCGAAGGCCGCCATCAGCGAATTTCAGTATGCCCCCTGGGTGGTGGCCAATCTCAGCCTACGCAGTTTTCCCATCGAGCGCCGGGGTGCACCGCTGAGTTGGGATAATGTGTTGTACGACAGTGCCGCGCTGGGCTATGTGGTTGCCACGCACCAGCACTTAGCAGCGCATCAAGACCAGACCGTATTCACCTGGTATCAGGCGTTGTGTGACGGCACGCCGGAACGTGAGCGGCGGCGCCTGTTAGACACACCGTGGGCGACATGGGCGGAGTGGATTCTCCACGATCTGTCTGGGCCGTATCCCGATATCCGTGAACAGGTCACCCGTTTGGATCTGATGCGTTGGGGGCATGCTATGGTCCGACCCCGACCTGGCTTCGTCTGGGGCGCGGCCCGCCAGCACATGTTAGAGGCTGGGGACCAAGTACTGTTCGCTCATTCTGATCTAAGCGGTTACTCGATCTTCGAGGAAGCGAATTATCGCGGGGTACTGGCTGCGGAACGCGTACTGGCGGCACTGAGTATTCCCTTTCGGTCTTCCTTGGCTTGAACAGGGCACGATGGCTTCAGCAAGCGTACACTTGAATGAGCACATCAATACCGATCCAACTATGCGAGAGTCATCAACATGAAAAATCGCCTCAATCCTAACCGTAAGATCACGGTCCAGGTTTCGGAAGATTCGGAGCTGGAGCTGCGTCTTAAGCACATCATGGTACCGCCCGGCCATAAGATTTCCCTGCAAAAGGACTTCGATCCCGGATTTACCGCTGATTTCAAGGATAAGAAGGATGCTCGCAAGAAGCTGGAACAGAATATTGCCGAATTGGCTGAGTACCAGGATATTCTCTACGCCCAGGACACCTACGCGCTGTTGTTGGTTTTTCAAGCTATGGATGCTGCGGGCAAGGACGGAACCATTAAGCATGTGATGTCTGGTATCAATCCGCAGGGCTGTCAGGTCTATAGTTTCAAGTCACCCTCTGCTGAGGAGCTGGATCACGGCTATCTGTGGCGGACCAACAAAGTGATGCCAGAGCGCGGCCGGATTGGCATCTTCAATCGTTCCTACTATGAAGAGGTACTGGTACTACGCGTTCACCCGGAATTACTGGATCATCAGAAAATTCCCTCAGAGGCGCGCAAGGACATCTGGGAACATCGTTACCAACAAATCAACAACATGGAGCAATATCTGGTTGAAAATGGCATCGTGGTACTCAAGTTCTTCCTGAACGTATCCAAGGAGGAACAAAAGAACCGTTTTCTGGAGCGCATCGATCGACCGGAGAAGAACTGGAAGTTTTCGACCGCCGATGCCAAGGAGCGTGCGTTCTGGGACGATTACCAGCAAGCCTATGAAGATTGCCTCAATCACACCAGCACCGAATGGGCGCCGTGGTTTGTTGTTCCTGCCGACCACAAATGGTTCACTCGATTGACTGTTTCGGAAATCATCGTGCGTACCCTGAAGCGCTTGAATTTGCGCTATCCCGAAGTCAGCGCAGCGCGGCATCAGGAGCTGCTGAAGATACGCCGATTGCTGGAATCGGATACCTGAGCGACTGAGTTCTGGCGTTCCAGACACTACCTCCTTGGCGCGGCCGGTGCCACACCGGGTTGTCACGACGACACCCCCGGCCAACCCTAATGGCGTGCAACCGCCTCACCTCGCA
>JACSSB010000201.1 GCA_014879435.1 Phycisphaerales bacterium | reverse complement strand
TGGCAAGAACTGGCGACTTGCGCCCTGTTGGGCACCGAACGACGTACCCCAAGCATCTCAAGCCTCGCGGATAGTGAGGACGCGCTGGCGCAATTGCTGGCCCGACTGGATGCGGAGGATCGCGAAGGAATCTTATTGCGGGCGGCGGGAGTGATGGCGCTATGGCAACGGGCGGGGCAGCCATTGGCCGATGATCCACAGCCTCCGCCGTCCCCCTGCGAACCCGACGAAATACCGGATTGTGGCCCTCAGGCAAGCGCACATCTCGCCCTGCTACTGCAAGGCCATTATGCCGAGCTGCTGCCGGAATGGCTGACGCTTTTGGCCACGGCAGAGCGGCGCGTGCCCGAAGAATGGCTACCCGCACTACTGGATACTGGAACCAGACAAGCGACACTCCGTCCGCTGTTATTGCCGGTATTAGGTCGGCGTGGGCACTGGTTGGCGCAATACAATCCGCTGTGGAGCTATGCCATCGAGGCCGCCGATGAAGCGGTTTGGCAAACCGGCCGCTTCGAGGAACGACTCAGCTTGCTACGCCAATTGCGCGCCACCCAGCCGGAACGTGCTCGGGAACTGCTGGCTACGACTTGGAAAGAAGAACTGGTTCGCCAGCGGCGCGAATTCATTCAGACGCTGGCCATTGGCTTGAGTCCAGCCGATGAGCCGTTGCTGGAAACCGCGCTCGACGACCGCAGCGTTGAAGTCGTCCACGCCGCCGCCAATCTCCTGGCGCGCCTGCCGCAGTCTCGTCTGAGCCAGGAAGCGACCGCACACGCTCTGCGTTTGCTGCATTTTCAACCCGGCGGTCTGCTAAGGCGCGCCCGGTTGGAAGCCGATCTGCCAGAGGACGAGCCTGTACTACGCCGCGACGGCATCACTACCCCACCCTCTGGATCTACTCTCGGCAAAAAAGCTTGGCGACTCAGCCAGATCGTTGGAGCTACCCCAATAGCGGTCTGGAGCCGGGAATGGGCGCAAAGTCCTGCCAAAATCATTGCAGCCAGCCGCGATTGCGAATGGCGGCAAGCACTGTTGGAGGGTTGGGTACTGGCTACCCAGCGGCATCGTGACCCCGACTGGGCGGAAGCCTTGTTACCGCTCTATCCCGACCACGCCGAGTGGACCGCCGCGCTGGTGGATGTGTTGCCACCGGATCGCTTCGAGGCATATCTGCTGGAGCTACTGCGTGATGCCGCTACTAGTGATGGCCGGGCGACGGCATTGGTGGTGCTAAATCATGTCGAGCGGCCCTGGAGTATCGCGCTGAGTCAAGCCGTGCTGGAGCAGGTTCGTCGCCGCGTCCGCCAGGACAAACAACCGGATTGGTGGTTGGCCAATACTTTGCGCGGTTTCGCACGCTGGATTCCACCGGAATTCAGCGACGTGGCCGCCACTGGCTGGCCGAGAGAATCTCAGCACTGGCCGCAATGGGAAAGTGTCGTGCATGATTTCCTCGACCGGCTACGCTTCCGCAAAGGGATGCGAGACGCCCTCGCATAACATCCAAGTCTGACCAGGAATCGAAATCGCATGAGCACCCTGCTACGAGAACACGCGGAACAACAATTTGCCGAGGAATTGCAGGTTCTGGCCGAAACGGATCGCGGCTCCCGGCCACCCAACTGGCATCTGTCACCACGAGCAGTGACGGGCTATCTGCTGGGTGGGACTTTGGACAATGGCTTTGTCATCACTCCCAAGTACATTGGCAATCATCGATTGATGGAAATCGCCGTCGCTACTCTGGCCACGGATCGCGCCTTGCTGTTGCTGGGCGTACCCGGTACCGCCAAGACCTGGGTATCGGAGCATCTGGCCGCCGCTATTTCCGGCGACTCCACCGCGCTGGTGCAAGGCACCGCCGGTACTGGCGAGGAAGCCATTCGCTACGGTTGGAACTACGCCCGCCTGTTGGCTGATGGCCCCTCGCTCGCGGCGCTGGTGCCTAGTCCGGTGATGCGCGCCATGCAAAACGGCCATGTGGTGCGGGTCGAGGAACTGACCCGCATTCCTTCGGATGTGCAAGATGCGCTGATCACGGTGCTGTCGGAAAAGACCCTGCCGATTCCCGAATTGGATACCGAAGTGCAGGCGCTCAAGGGTTTTAATCTGATCGCTACCGCCAACGACCGCGACCGGGGGGTGAATGAGCTATCCAGCGCCCTGAAGCGTCGC
>JACSSB010000016.1 GCA_014879435.1 Phycisphaerales bacterium | reverse complement strand
TGAAGATGTGTTGTTATTGATTGAGGTGTCCGACAGCACCGCACCCTTTGATCGCAAGACCAAGGTGCCGCTTTATGCCCGCCACCGTATTCCCGAAGTGTGGCTGGTGGTGGGGCCGACACGGCGTCATATCGAGATTTACCGCGATCCGCAGCCGGATCGTGGCGTGTATCGAGAACGGCGGCAACTGCGGGAAGGTGTATTAACGCCCGCGCTCTTGCCCCAGGTAGAAATCCGTCTCGACGCCGTGTTCATTTGAAGCCCCACATCTGACCAACTCTAAGCGACAGTGAATGATTCCAGTCGCAACGGTGCCGTCAGCGCTTGGCCATCGAAGTACAACTGATCCCCCTCCAGCCGCAGTCGTTGTTCCGCAAACCAACGAATCGCCAGCGGATAGAGGCGATGCTCCTGCTCCAACACCCGCGCTGCCAAGGTATCGGCATCGTCACCCACCAGCACTGGTACCCGCGCCTGCACGATGATCGGTCCGCCGTCCAGTTCGGCGGTGACGAAATGGATGCTGGCGCCGTGCTCGGTTTCACCGGCTTCGATGGCCCGTTCATGGGTGTGCAAGCCGCGAAATTTGGGCAGGAGTGAGGGGTGGATATTGAACAATCGCCCCCGATAGTGTTCGGTAAAACCGGCGGTCAACACCCGCATAAAGCCCGCCAGTACCACCAAATCCGCTTGTTGTTGGTCGATCAGTTCGATCAGTGCCGCTTCGAATTCGGGACGATCAGCAAAGTGTTTATGATCCAGCTCCAGAGCAGGAACACCCGCTTGCCGCGCTCGCTCCAGACCATGAACACCGAGGCGATTGCTGATGACCGCCGCGACTTCGACCGGCAATTCCCCGCTGGCAGCTTGATCCAAGATCGCCTGCAGGTTGCTGCCCCGCCCGGAGATCAATACTACCAGCCGGATTTTCCGAGGCGTGCTCATTATTGAAACTCCACGCACGGCGCATCTGCTCCCGCTGCGATCCGGCCCAATGGCCAAACCGTTTCACCCGCTTCGCGCAAAATAGTTTGTGCCTGTTCCGCATCTGCCGCTGCAACGCAGATCACCATTCCCACCCCGCAGTTGAAGGTGCGCCACATTTCTGCAGCAGCGACCCCGCCCTGCTGTTGCAACCACTGGAAAATGGCCGGTCTTTGCCAACTGGCCGTGTCGATGATCGCTTTGCTACCTGCTGGGAGTACTCGCGGCAGATTTTCGGTCAAGCCGCCGCCGGTAATGTGGGCAATAGCGTGGACTTCGAGTTGTTGCAGGAGACCCAGCACCGACTTGACGTAAATCCGCGTAGGGGCCAATAACGCATCGCCCAAGCTATGTTCTGCGAAGGCTTGATCCAGTGACGCGCCGCTGACGACCAGAATCTTGCGGATCAGCGAATAGCCATTGGAATGCGGCCCGGAAGAGGCCAGACCCAATAAAACATCACCCGGCGCGACCCGCGACCCGTCGATGATTCGGCTTTTTTCCACTACACCGACACAGAAGCCAGCCAGATCGTAATCGCCTGCGCCATACATGCCCGGCATCTCGGCGGTTTCGCCGCCGACCAGCGCCGCACCGGCCTGCGCGCAGCCCTCAGCGATACCCTGGATCACGGTGGCAGCCACATCGACATCCAAGGCACCAGTGGCGTAGTAGTCGAGGAAAAATAGCGGTTCGGCACCCGTCACCAGCACGTCGTTGACGCACATCGCCACCAGATCGATGCCGATGGTGTCATGGCGGTTTAATTCCAACGCTAATTTGAGTTTAGTACCGACCCCATCGGTACCAGAAACCAGCACCGGTTGGCGGTAGCGGTCCAGCGGCAGTTCGAATAACGCGCCGAAACCGCCCAGCCCGTCCAGCACGCCGGAGCGGCGGGTACGCTGCGCATGGGGTTTGATACGATCTACCAGTCGATTACCAGCGTCGATATCCACTCCAGCGTCACGGTAACTGAGTGCAGGAGCGGGCGAGGAGGAGTCGTTCACGGATGATGGACCTCAGTAGGATGGTCCGGGCGGACCATTCGGGCGGCTGAAAAATTATGCTATCTTACCGCACTTCGATTTAAAGCCAGGTCATAGCCGTGATTGCCGAGTCGTACAACCCACAAGCCATCGAAGCGGAAGCGCAACACCACTGGGATGAGCAACGGACCTTCGTCGTGCGCGAGGAACCGGGCCGCGA
>JACSSB010000017.1 GCA_014879435.1 Phycisphaerales bacterium | reverse complement strand
CAGCGGACTCCACCGTGGCGGAGATCCTCAGTCCGGTCTTGGCGAAACTGGCTTTGAAGTTCAGTGCGGACGGCGTGGGGGGTATCCGATCTTCGTTCATGTCGATACCGGGTCGGTGCGGGCGTGGCGGAGATAGGCTAATACGCTTTCACTTCGATAGCCGGTCGTTTCAACCGTCACCGGCGTGTCAAATCTACCCCTGAAATGCGGAACTGTGAGAAAAAAGACCGTACTCATACCCTGCAAAACGCAGTACATTAGCCACACAACATCGCCGAGACACCACCATGTCCCGCCTCAAAAAAGACGAAACCCTGTCCATCCGAACCTCCGCCGAGATCAAGCGACTGCTTCGTCTGGCCGCCGAGCGCGAGCGACGATCAGTAGCGTCTATGGTCGAAATCCTGATACTCGAATATGCCCGACGGTATCATCTGACCTCCAGCGAGCCGACACAATCGACGGAGGAATGACGAAGTATGAGCAATCAGCCCGTTTCCCTCGCCCCTGCACCGGAAGGTTACGTCGACTGGTTAGCCGAACTCAAAAGCCGCATCCATAGTGCCCAGCAACGCGCCACGCTAGTCGTCAACCGGGAACTGGTGTTGCTTTACTGGCAGATCGGCCGCGACATTCTCCGACACCAAGCCCAACAAGGTTGGGGTGCCAAGGTTATCGATCGCCTAGCACATGATCTCAGGATCGCCTTTCCCAACATGAAGGGCTTCTCGCCGCGCAACCTTAAATACATGCGCGCCTTTGCCGAAGCTTGGCCTGACGCCGAATTTGTGCAAGCGGTCCTTGCACAATTGCCGTGGTATCACCACTTGGCCCTGCTCAACAAGCTGGACAGTCCCGAGAACCGTCGCTGGTATGCGGCACGCGCCATTCAACACAACTGGTCTCGCAACGTGCTGGTGATGCAAATCGAAACCCAGCTTCTGGAGCGCAGCGGCGCAGCCGTGACTAACTTCGATGTCAGTCTACCCAAACCTCAGTCCGATCTCGCGCGGGAATCACTGAAAGACCCTTATCGCTTCGACTTCTTGGGTCTGACCGATGATGCACAGGAGCGTGAAATCGAACACGCCCTCGTTAAGCATGTGACCGAATTCCTGCTTGAACTGGGCGTGGGTTTTGCTTTCGTCGGCCGCCAGGTGCTGCTCAATGTCGGCGGCGACGAGTTTTTCATCGACCTTCTGTTCTATCACCTTAAACTGCGCAGCTATGTGGTGATCGAACTCAAAACTGGCGAATTCAAGCCCGAACACCTGGGGCAGCTCGGCTTTTACCTGACCGCCGTTGACCGGCAGATCAAGGGCGAGCACGATCAAGCCACGATCGGCCTGTTGCTGTGCAAGAGCAAGAATAAGGTAGTCGCCGAATACGCCCTTGCCGACAAGTCGCAACCGATGGGCATCGCCGAATACAAACTTCTCGAATCACTGCCCGCCGAGCTACAAACCAGCCTACCCAGCATCGAACAGATTGAGAGCGAATTGAAGGATTGGCCAATGTGAGGAATGCCGTCTTTTCACAACCCTCTCCCCCCACGCTTGGCATCCTCTCGAATGGTTTCGTAGCATTTGACACCATCTTCCGCCAGAGTGTGCGATGCTCAATCGTTCCAGAATCCATATATGGATTTCACTACTCCATTATCCCTTCAGGAAAACATGTCTCAAGTAATCGCAGTGGCGAACCAAAAAGGTGGCGTCGGGAAAACCACGGTAGCGGTAAATTTAGCGCGAGCCATACAATCGCGCGGGCAACGCGTGCTGATCATAGACTCTGATCCACAGGGATCAGCGCGAGATTGGTTTCAAGCCAGCCAAGACCGAGACCATGATATGCCCGTAGTGGTTGGAGTTGATCGACCCGTATTGGAAGCAAGTGTCCAAAAACTTCGTGGAGCATTCGACACGATTCTGATCGACGGAGCCGCCAAGCTTCAAGACATGACGGTTTCTGCGATTAAAGCTGCCGACTTCGTACTCATTCCTGTGCAACCTTCAGCTCTCGACATTTGGGCGGCTGGAGATTTGGTTGACCTGATCAAAGCGAGGCAATCGGTTACCGATGGAAAACGGCTTTGTTGCACAAATGGAATGAGGAGCAAAAGATCTCTAATGGAATTCAATGTTTAGCAAACGGCAACGGTATCGGGCATACCGAGCTGTGTCATGATATTCATA
>JACSSB010000286.1 GCA_014879435.1 Phycisphaerales bacterium | reverse complement strand
GAGATCATCGAAAATGCGCCAAGGTCGTGCAAGATATCTTCGGCGGCGATGGTCTCACGGCGGATGCGCGACTCGGCAAAGGCGACATCCTCAGGGATCGACGGTGACAGGTGATGACAGACCATCAGCATGTCGAGGTGCTCATCGACGGTGTTGACCGTGTACGGTCGGGTCGGATTGGTCGATGAGGGCAGCACATTGGCGTATCCGGCAGCCTTGATAATATCCGGGGCATGACCGCCACCCGCGCCTTCGGTGTGATAGGTGTGGATCGTGCGCCCGCCAATCGCCGCGAGCGTGTCTTCGACAAAGCCCGATTCGTTTAGCGTGTCAGTGTGGATCGCGACCTGGACGTCGAAGCGCTCGGCGACCGCAAGGCAGTTATCAATCGCTGCCGGGGTCGTGCCCCAGTCTTCATGCAGCTTCAGGCCCATCGCTCCGGCCACGATCTGCTCGGCCAATGGCTCCGGCAGCGAGGCGTTACCTTTACCAAGAAAACCGAGATTGACCGGCAGACCATCGGCAGCCTGCAACATGCGATGAATGTTCCACGGACCCGGCGTGCAAGTGGTGGCATTGGTGCCGGTGGCTGGACCCGTGCCGCCTCCGAGCATGGTGGTAACACCCGACATCAGCGCATCTTCAATCTGCTGCGGGCAGATGAAATGGATGTGTGCATCGATGCCGCCCGCCGTCAGGATCTGGCCCTCGCCAGCAATCGCTTCAGTACCCGGCCCGATCACGATATCGACGTTCGGTTGTACGTCTGGATTACCCGCCTTGCCGATGCCACAGATACGCCCGTTCTTGATTCCGACATCGGCCTTGACGATGCCCCAATAGTCCAAAATCAAGGCATTGGTGATGACGACATCGGCCACCTGCGCACCCGACTGTTGGCTCTGACCCATGCCATCACGGATGACTTTGCCACCGCCAAACTTGACCTCATCGCCATAGACGGTGCGGTCTTCCTCGACTTGGATAAACAGCTCGGAATCGGCCAGCCGCACCCGATCCCCCGTGGTCGGACCATACATCTGCGCATAAGCCCGACGACTGATCGTGGTCATGGCTTGCCTCCTTGGTCCAATGCACCCATCACCTTGCCCTGGAATCCGTAGACTTGGCGCGCACCGGCATAGGCGACCAGTTCGACGTCGCGGGTCTGTCCCGGTTCGAAGCGCACCGCCGTACCAGCCGGAATGGCGAGCCGAAAGCCGCGTGCCGTTTTGCGGTCAAAATCCAGTGCCGAGTTGGTCTCATAAAAGTGGTAATGCGACCCGACCTGAATCGGCCGGTCACCGGTATTGGCCACGGTCAGCGTCACGGTCTCGCGGCCAGCATTCAATTCGATCTCGCCATCGGCGACGATCACTTCACCTGGAATCATTGGGAACCTCCAAATTCGACCGCCAATATGCAACCGAGCAGCGTCTTATACAGCAACCCTCTCTGGGTTGTGGAAGTGGAGCGCTATATACCCCATCGTCATTCCCGCGAAGGCGGGAATCCAGTCCCTTCTACCCCTGGATCCCCGCTTACGCGGGGATGACGGTAAATTAAGGAGCACTATACATTCCGGCTACCGCCATTAAACAATCGGGTCATGCACCGTGACCAGCTTGGTGCCGTCGGGAAAGGTGGCCTCGACCTGCACCTCGTGGATCATCTCGGCAACACCGTCCATCACGTCCTCCATGCCAAGCAAGGTGCGGCCATAATCCATCAATTCGGCGACACTGCGGCCATCACGCGCACCCTCCAGGATTGCCGCGCTGATGTAGGCAACGGCTTCGGGGTAATTCAATTTCAGGCCGCGTGCTTTACGTCGTTCGGCCAGCAGGGCGGCAGTGAACAACAGCAGCTTGTCTTTCTCTCTCGGCGTCAGCTCCATCGTGCTCGACTCTCGTAATGGTATGGATCTCAGGTGGCCCAGATACGCGGCGGACAGGCTGGTTTGCCCAACACATCGGGTCGCAACCGCTCCCAGATTCCACGAAACAAAGCATGTGCCCGCTGGGTGGAATTGCCAAGATAGCGCACCACCAGCAAATCATCGACCCGTGTCGCGCCAACGCTGTCGGTGGCACTGGTGAACAGCGGTTGCCGACAGGCTGCGAGCTGCGCATCGTTGGTCGGACTGATCACCAGCGTACCGCTCACCGCAAACCCGCCCATCAGCGCAGTGCGACAACGATTATCGGCATCGACCCGTAGCCGCTCCAGCAAGGTGGGTACGCCATCGCGGTAGAACTCAATACTGCTGTCCACGTAACCCGCATCGAACGCCTCGCTGATTGCGGGCCGACCCAGGCACTGCAACTCCGACAGCATGATGCGCGCACTACCTACGAGATCAACGCGGGTGTGCAATTTCACATTCGCCCCCGGAAAGAAGATATTTTCCTGTGGCAGCCATTCCAGCGTAGCGCCCTCTTCGACGACTAGATGCTGGATTTGGCTGGCGCGTGCCCCGCCGCTGCGATAGAACTTGGTCGCCCCAGGAGTCGTCAATAAGGTCTCGGCGCCAACACCGACGTTGACATCGATACGCAAACCATCGCCACCGACCACCCCGCCGGGTGGATGCAGCAGATAGACATGGCACACGCCATCTTCGGGGTAGAAAGGTCGCTGCACGGCCAGTGGACCAAAGCGGCGACGCTCGGCCAACACGGTGCGCCCATTGATCGCACGCAAACCGAGCTGGAGCCGGGCATGCCAGCCAACCTCGCCTGCAACAGGTTCGGCGTGCGTCTGCAAGGCAGATCCAGTGAACTCAGCTGCGACGGCGACGACGGTGCAATAGCGAGGCACCGTACCCCACGATCAGGAACACCACGAGTCCCAATACTGCATGTTCAATTGCATGCGGTATGGGTGCGCTGTGGGAAGGGTGCGCCTGTGCCACTGGAATCAGGCTGGTGAATAGCAATAAAGCAAGACTACTGCGCATATAGTGCTCCTGAATACGTTGTGTTTACCGCCATCCCCGCATAAGCGGAGAACCCGATGTAGAGGCAACGTAACCGTTCAGTTCTCCCCCTTTAGCAAAGGGGGGTGAGGGGGGATTTGCGTCCCGTCACTGGTGTGAAATCCCCCCCGGCCCCCCTTTTTCAAAGGGGGGAGGCGAATGATTACGAGGCAACTGGATTCCCTCATGCGCGGGAATGACGATGGGGTGTATACACGCTACTTCCATAACCCAAAAAGGGTTGCCATAGAAATCGGCTCCCCTGTTTATACCGTCAGATATTGCTGGATCAGATCGTCATTGAGTTCGGCCATCGCCCCGCTCGCGACCGCATGACCACGATCCAGCAGACAAAAACGATCCGCAAGCTTGCGCGCAAATGGCAGCTTCTGTTCGACCAGTAACACGGTCAAACCCATCTCGTGGTTGAGCTTGCGCACGATATTGCCAATCTCGGCGACGATATTGGGTTGTATCCCCTCGGTCGGTTCGTCGAGAATCAACAGCTTGGGATCGGTGACCAACGCCCGACCAATTGCCAGCTGTTGTTGCTGGCCACCGGACAGGTCGCCACCACGGCGCCTAAGCATCTCCTTTAGAACCGGGAACATCTCGTAGATGGAATCCGGGACTTTGTTGAGCTTGTCGTGGCGCGCAGGCAGACCGATCAACAAATTCTCCTCAACGCTCAGCAGCGGAAAGATCTGCCGTCCCTGCGGCACATAGCCAATGCCTAAGGGAGCACGTTGCTCGGCACTGACCTTTTTCAGACTTTTACCGCAGTAGTCGAGCACCCCGCCCTTGACCGGCAACAGACCCATGATGCACTTCAACAGCGTGGTCTTACCGACGCCGTTGCGTCCCATCAGCACCGTGCATTGGCCTTCTGGAACATCGAGATTCAGTTCCCGCAAGGTATGCGACTGACCGTAGTACTGGTTGAGATCGGAGATCTTCAGCATCGCAGTCGGCTCCGCGCTATTCGCCAAGATACACCTCCACGACTTTCGGGTTGTTCTGCACCTGATCCATGCTGCCCTCGGCCAACACACTGCCTTGGTGCAACACGGTGACACGCGAATTCAGGGCGCGAACAAAATCCATGTCGTGCTCAACGACGACGATGGAATGATCACCCGCCAGCGATGTCAGCAACTCGACAGTGCGATCCATTTCCTGATGGGTCATGCCGGCAGCCGGTTCATCGACCAGCAATAGCAGCGGGTTTTGCATCAGCAACATGCCGATCTCAAGCCATTGTTTCTGCCCATGCGACAGCGCACCGGCCATACGCTGAAACTCATCGCTCAGACCGATCAATTCGAGCACCTCGTCGATTCTTTCGGCCTGCAATGGCGTCAGGCTTGCGCGCAAGGTCTGCCACACCCCTTTCGGACCCGCGATGGCCAGCTCCAGATTTTCGAACACACTGTGGTGCTCGAACACGGTCGGTTTCTGAAACTTGCGTCCGATCCCGGCTTGAGCGATCTCCGGTTCGTCCATCTCCAACAGGTTCAGGCGCGTACCGAACCAGCAAGTCCCGGTATCCGGTCGGGTCTTGCCGGTGATGATGTCCATCATCGTGGTCTTCCCGGCACCATTGGGTCCGATCAGGCAACGCAACTCACCGGCATTGACATAGAAATTCAGATTGTTGATCGCCTTGAAACCATCGAAGGAGACCGAAACATCTTCCATGTACAACACGGTGCCACGCGACAGATCGAGATCTTTGGCTGCATTGGGCGCCACAAAGTCGAAGACGCGGCCACTACGAAGCAGTTTTTGGATACCTCGGACCATCACTCACCCTCCCGGCGACGCCATAAACCGACGATACCGCGTGGCAGCAACAGCGTGACCAGCACGAACAGACTGCCGAGCGCAAACAGCCAGGTTTCGGGAAATGCACCAGTGAACCAGGTCTTGGCGTAGTTGACGCTGATCGCGCCCAGCACTGCGCCGTAGAGCGTGGCTCGCCCGCCCATGGCGACCCAGATCACGACCTCAATCGAGTTCAACGGCGCGAACTCACCTGGATTGATGATGCCAACCTGTGGCACGTACAAGGCACCGGCCAACCCGGCCAACATCGCCGAAAAGGTGAAAACCGCAAGTTTGAGGTGCTCGACCCTGTAGCCGATGAAGCGAACTCGGTCTTCGGTATCGCGAATCGCGACCGCAACGCGCCCAAGCCGTGATTTGACCAGTGCGCGGCAGGCCAAATAGCCAAAACCCAGCGCCAATCCAGAGGCAATAAATAAGGCGATCCGAGTGCCGTCAGATTGCAGACTGAAACCCAAGATATCCTTGAAATCGGTCAGCCCATTATTACCGCCAAAGCCCATTTCGTTACGGAAGAAGGCCAGCATCAGTGCATAGGTCAACGCTTGGGTGATGATCGACAAATAAACGCCCGTCACCCGTGATCGAAACGCCAGCCAACCGAACACGAAGGCGAGCAGTCCCGGCACCAACAGCACCATCAGCGCAGCGAACCAGAAGTGATCGAAGCCATACCAGAACCAAGGCAGCTTCGGCCAATTCAGAAAGACCATGAAATCGGGCAATACCGGATTGCCGTAGACCCCACGATCACCGATCTGACGCATGAGATACATCCCCATCGCGTATCCGCCCAAAGCGAAGAAGGCGGCATGACCGAGACTCAGGATGCCCAGATAACCCCACACCAAATCGACAGCTATCGCTAACAGTGCATAAGTCAGGTACTTACCCAGCAACGTCACGGTGTAAGTCGATAGGTAGAGCGGATGATCCGGCGACAGTGCGTTCAAAATCGGCACCGCGATCATCACAGCCAGCAGAATCAGCAAGAACACCTTGCCGCCATGGTCCCCTTTGAGAATCTTGCCGAGAAGCATTGGCTCAACCCTCCGCCGCACGGCCCTTTTGCGGGAACAATCCGCGTGGGCGCTTTTGGATGAACAGAATAATGAAGACCAGCACCAGGATCTTGGCCAGTACCGCACCAGTCCATGGCTCCATGAGCTTGTTCGCAATGCCCAAACCCAAGCCACCGATCAAAGTCCCCCAGAGGTTACCCACACCACCGAACACCACCACCATGAAGCTATCGACGATGTAGGCTTGACCGAGGTTGGGACCGACATTGGTCAACTGCGACAAAGCGACACCGGCAATCCCAGCAATCCCCGCGCCGAGGCCAAAAGTCAGCGCATCAACACGCGCTGAACGCACCCCCATGGCCCGCGCCATAGCGCGATTTTGCGAAACGGCACGCACCTGCAATCCCAAGCGGGTGAATTTGAGCACGAAGAACAGGCCCGCGAAGACCAAGAGACAAAAGGCGAAGATGTAGAGCCGGTTGTAGGTCAGTGATAACACCGGGTTGATCTGCCACAGACCGCTCATGAAATCAGGGTTCGAGACTGGTACGTTCTGCGGCGAAATGACCGTGCGCACCAACTGTTGCAGGATCAAGCTGACCCCAAAGGTCGCCAGCAGCGTCTCCAGTGGCCGTCCGTAGAGAAAATGAATGATGCCGCGCTCAATGGCGATACCGACCAGACCCGATACGATAAATGCTGTCGGAATCGATAGCAGGATCGAGAGACCTGCCATCTCCGGCATGAGCTGTTGCATTAAATACGTGGTGTAGGCTCCGAGCATAATCAGTTCCCCGTGCGCCATGTTGATCACTCCCATCACCCCGAAAGTGATCGCCAGCCCGATTGCGGCCAAAACCAGCACCGAACCCGCGCTCAAGCCAAAAAACAAGGTCTCGATATAGCCGTAGAAGTGCACTTTTTCTTCGATTTCAGCCAAAGCCGTGGCCGCATCGACGCGCACACCCTCGTCGGGATCACTCTGCGCGAGGCGATTGAGCGCGTTGCGCACCGTCGGCTCCAACTGACCCGAGAGTGCAGCGATGGCTGTGTGCCGCTGTTTTGGATCTTCGGTATTCAACTGAGCCAGTGCGATTGCAGAACCGAATGCTTTGCGTACTGCTGGATCGGTCTCTTTCTCCAGCAATTTGGAGAACTGTTCCGCATCACTCAGCTGCACCGTATCCAGCATCGATTTCACCGCATTCAGCCGCACGCTGGGGTCTGGATTGGATAATTCCTCTGCGGCGAGCAAAGTACGAATCTGCCCACGCATCGCATTATTAAGTGCGAACTTCTTGAATTTGCGAGAAGTGTAGACACCATAGTCTTCGCCACTGAGCGCGTCGATCGCATGGTCGCCATCGGCGTGTGTCTGTACCCAGACCAAGCGCTTATTGTCGGTGAGGTAGCGCAGCCCGCCCTCAAGAATGCCGCGCAATAGGGCATCCGTTTTCGGATTATCACTAGCAGCCAGCGCGGTAATACCCTGCGCCTTGACCTCGAAATCGCGATCGAGCAATTGTTCGAACGCACCATCGAGCGTGGCATCACCAGTCTCAATCTCAGCGGCGAGCGAGGCAGATGACAGGCATAGCATCAGCAAGGTCACGAGCAATCGCAACATCATCAGCATTCTTTCCAAGGTTAGGAATGCGGCGCCGGTGTGCAGGACACCAGCGCCGTAAGCTGGAACAGCGTGGACTTGGCTCCTATCCGATCAGTAATTCTGACCGGAGCACTTCGCCGTCTTGACGTTGTAGTTGCCGCAGGCCAGCGGCTTGCGCCAATCCGCGATCAGGTCTTTTGAACCAGGGAGGTAATCGGACCAGGCATCACCGGCCACCAAGCCGGGAGTTTGCGAGACGATCTGGAATTGACCATCGTCCTGGATTTCGCCGATCAGCACCGGTTTGGTGATGTGGTGGTTCGGCATCATTGCCGAAAAGCCACCCGACAGGTTCGGCACCGCAACGCCCATGATGGCTTCAGCCACTGCATCAGAATCGGTCGTGCCTGCTTTTTTCACCGCCTCGACCCACATGTTGAAACCGATGTAATGTGCTTCCATTGGGTCGTTGGTCACGCGCTTGTCGTTCTTGATGAACTTGTGCCATGCCTCGATGAAAGTGTCGTTTTCAGGACTCTCGACACTCATGAAGTAGTTCCACGCAGCGAGATGCCCAACCAGCGGTTTGGTATCGATACCCGATAATTCCTCTTCACCGACCGAGAAGGCGATGACCGGAATATTCTCAGCGGAGATACCTTGGTTCCCCAACTCCTTGTAGAAAGGCACATTTGCATCGCCATTGATGGTCGAAACCACCGCCGTTTTCTTACCCGCCGAACCGAATTTCTTGATATCGGCGACAATCGACTGCCAGTCGGAATGACCAAATGGCGTGTAGTTGATCATGATATCGTCGGCAGCCACGCCCTTGGCTTTGAGGTAGGCTTCCAGGATCTTGTTCGTGGTACGTGGATAGACATAGTCAGTACCCGCGAGCACCCAACGTTTCACCCCGCGGCCCATCAGATAATCAACGGCAGGAATTGCCTGTTGGTTAGGCGCAGCGCCGGTGTAGAAGACATTCTTCGATGATTCCTCGCCCTCGTATTGCACCGGGTAGAACAATAAGCTGTTGAGTTCTTCAAAAACTGGCAGCACCGATTTGCGCGACACCGAGGTCCAGCAGCCGAATACCACAGCGACCTTATCCTTCGCGATCAGCTCACGCGCTTTTTCAGCGAACAGTGGCCAATTCGATGCTGGATCGACAACCACAGGTTCCAGCTTTTTGCCGAGCAGACCTCCTTTTTTGTTCTGCTCTTCGATCAGCATCAGCATCGTATCTTTCAGCGTGGTTTCCGAAATCGCCATCGTACCGGACAGCGAGTGCAGGATACCCACCTTGATCGTGTCGGCAGCGTTCGCGGCACAGGCGATACCGAGCGCCGCCACCGTGGAAACCGCGATGGACAGTTGTCGGAGTTTGTTGGCCAATTTCATAACGGAAAGTGCTCCCCTAGGCGATTGAGACGAATAGAAATCGTTCAGGTCGGCCAGATCGCGGCCCTAGTTGCTGCTCCTGACGCGACTACTGAGAGCAGCCGAAAGCACTCGTTATGCCAAGATCCTCAATGAGCTGTTTCCAATAATTTTTTGTGCATTTTTTGTGCATAATGATCAGGCATCTGCACAAATTCAGGTCGCTCGACCCGCACGATGCACCCGCACGATGCACCGTATCGGTGCATCGTACAGATCAAGTGAAACCAATCAGTGGCAGTTCAGTCCCTCTTTGGCAAAAGAGGAAGATAAATGCTTACCCAAAGTCCATCTCTGACATCGCTTCTAAGCCTGGAAGGGATGACCCCAGTCCCCCCTAAAAACGATTTGGTCGAGTGGCTTGCGCTTTCTTGGTGCCAGTTCCCGCTCGCGCAACTCGCCTGACAGGCTATCGGCGGGCGCCGGGTGGCCAATCGCGATCATCGCCATGCACTGATGATCAGCGGGAATGGCAAACGCCGCCTTGGCCTTGTCAGCGTCGAAGCCCCCCATTTGATGCGCCACCAACCCTAAATCCATGGCTTGTAGACAGATATTCTCGTTGGCGGCACCCACATCGTGCTGCGCCCAGCGATTGGGCTGACCGTTATGGCCGAAATTCGGTGTTGCCACTGCCAGCAACAGTATCGGCGCATTTTTTACCCAGGGCTGGTTGCCCGCAGAGAGGCACTCGAACGCACGTTGCCAACCCTCAGGATCGGAGAACCGATCCCAGACCAAGTAGCGCCACGGTTCGTCACCGAAACAGGATGGCGCCCATCGTGCCGCTTCCAGTAGCGCCAACAGATGTTCCTGGCTGACAGGCTGATCGGCAGCAATAGCGCGCCCACTCCAGCGGCGGGCAATGAGATCGGCAATGGGCTGTTGAGTCACTGCGTGTTTTTCAGACATGAAAGGAATAGCTCCGGGTGGTTGATTAGAGTGATGCGCTACAAGATAAGTAGGTCAGACCAGAAAAAAGCGACAATACTGCACATTATCTCTTCATTTCTTCAGCAAACCATTCATTCGATCCGCAGCCCGAGGACTTTTATGAGCTACTTGCAGGAAATCAACGACTACCTCAACCAGTACGTCCCGCTGTTCACAGCAATGCAGGCGCGACTGCTGCGTTGCGACGATACTGGGTTAGCGATCACCGCGCCGTTGGCACCGAATATCAACGATAAGGGGATCGCTTTCGGTGGTTCGATGGCGGCTCTTGCTGCGCTCACCGGCTGGGCACTGACCCGTACCATCCTGGATGAGCACGGTGAGCACGCCGAGATCGTGATCACCGAAAGTACACTAAAGTTTCTGAAACCGCTGCGGGAAGATATCGTGACGGAATGTGCTCGGCCCGATTCGGCTGCCACGGAAAAATTCCTGCATAGCCTGCGCCAGCGCGGCAAAGCGCGGTGGACGGTCGAAGTGCTCATCCGCTCTAACGGCGAGCCGGTGATGACTTTCATCGGACAATACGGCGCTTATCGAGCCGAAAAATCTGTTTGATTGATGGCCACGAGTTACGACCGGGCAGGATCGACAACTCGCTGATTCCGAATCATCCCTACCCACAGCCCCAGGCACTTTTAGGCTCGACCATACCGCCCCTACCCATCTTTAAGTAACGAGAAAAATTTTAAAATACGCCATGGACGACCACTGAATTGGAAACTTGCCATGTTGACATCTGATATCCCTAACTTTGTCACAACATTTCTGACGATGATGGCTGCGTTATTTGTGTTCGTAGTCGGTATTGGCGTTCTGATAATAGGTGTGTTCTATCTCATTGATATCACCCAAACCCAGCACGCCATTCGTCGTAACTTCCCGGTAATCGGGCGGTTGAGATACTGGTTGGAACATCTAGGCGTGTTCTTCCGCCAATATTTTTTCGCCTTGGACCGGGAGGAGATGCCCTTCAATCGGGCACAACGTAGCTGGGTTTATGAGGCAGCAAAAAATCTGGATAACACCCGGCCATTCGGCTCCACACGCAATCTGCGCCTGCCTGGCACCATCCTGTTTGCCAATGCCGCCTTTCCAACACTTGAGACTGAATCGGCAGTGGCCGCGCCGCTGATCATCGGCCCCGATTGCCCCCAGCCCTATGCGGCACCTAGCTTTTTCAATATCTCGGCCATGAGCTACGGCGCTATTTCCCAACCTGCCGTGCGGGCGCTATCGGCAGGGGCGCAGCAGGCTGGTTGCTGGCTCAACACCGGAGAAGGCGGCCTGTCGCCCTATCATTTGGAGGGTGGTGCCGACATCGTTTTTCAAATCGGGACGGCGAAGTACGGTGTATGTGATGACGAAGGCAATCTAGATGAAAACAAACTGCGCGAAGTAGCGGCGCATCCTCAGGTTCGCATGATCGAAATCAAGCTGAGCCAGGGCGCCAAACCGGGCAAAGGCGGGATCTTGCCGGGAGCCAAGGTCACCCCGGAGATCGCCGCCATTCGCAATATTCCGGTTGGACAAGACTCTCGCAGCCCCAACCGTCATCGCGACATCGCCGATACGGCGGCGTTGCTGGATTTCGTCGTCCGGATTCGCACCATCACGGGAAAACCCACTGGTTTCAAGCTGGTACTCGGTAATCTAGGCTGGTTTGATACGTTGTGTCGGGAGATTGCTAATCGAGACTTGGCTGAGGCACCCGATTTCATCACGGTGGACAGTGCTGACGGCGGCACTGGCGCAGCACCGATGAGCTTGCTTGACTATGTGGGTCTACCGATCCAGGAAAGCCTACCGCTGGTGGTCGATAAATTGTACGAATATGGCCTACGCGAGCGCATCCGGGTCATTGCTTCCGGCAAACTGATCAATCCTGGCGAAGTGGCCTGGGCATTGTGTGTGGGCGCTGATTTCATCAATTCGGCGCGAGGGTTCTTGTTCGCACTCGGTTGCATTCAGTCCATGAAATGCGACAAGAATACCTGCCCAACGGGGATCACGACACACAACCCCCGGCTGCAACGGGGACTAGACCCGATGGATAAGGCCGAACGTGTGCGCCATTATGTGGAGAATTTGCGCCATGAGGTCGGGATCATTGCCCATTCCTGCGGTGCGGCAGACCCCCGGCATTTACGACGTGAGCATTGCCGGATCGTGGTAAATCCTAGCTGCTCGATACCACTGGATGAGCTTTATCTTCCGACTCCGAAACCCACTCGTAAGGTAGACGCAGCCTGATGAAAAATGAATCTGAGCTCGAATATAACTTGCACCTATTCGTCAGTATAAAGTACCGATAAATGACGAATCACCCGGCTGCAAAAAGCAAGGCTTTGTGTAGTTGGGTTGGGGTCAAAACCTATTTTTACTCCGATTTGGGTAAACGCGTATTGCCTGATGCCTTTCCAAAGGCTTTGTATCCAACAAAAATGGATATAATCACCAATACAGGATAAATGAACCGATTATATCTCCAGATTGGAAGCATAATACTTTGCGCTTTCGTCAATGGTGAAGCACGCCATTCATCGAGAATTCTCATATCTTCTTCTACTGATCTACCTTCGAGTAATTCTTTTGATACAGGATGTGCACCTACGATAATATTTATTCCTAAGTAGAGAAGAAATATTGACCAACAAATAATCGCTAAAATTTTCATGTGATTATATTTTTTCATCCAACTCTCTCATTACATACTTTTCTTATCAGAGAGGAGATCAGGATTTTCAACAATATATCTTTCTTCTGGTTCTTCGAGGATTCTTGTGGAATCCAGTACTTAATGTCTCATAAAAGAAACATATGGATTGGTGAAA
>JACSSB010000182.1 GCA_014879435.1 Phycisphaerales bacterium | reverse complement strand
GAGCCAGCAACTCTGCTCCCTTACCAGGGCTGCGGTTGTACACGCGCAGCGCATAACCGGCATCAAGCAGCCGTCGCGCCATCGGCAAACCCATGCTACCCAGACCGATAAACCCTATCGTTTGCTTCATCTTATTGCCTCTTTAATGAACAAAATCATCCGTTCCACCGGGAGAGTCGTGTACCCTTTTATAATGGGTCAAACACCTAAAAAGTCTGACGATAGCCGAGGTATCCCATGTCGCTGCAGCCCAAGCCTTATCTGACTTCCGAAGACTATCTGGCTCTCGAACGTAGCGCCGATTTTAAGAGCGAATACCTCAACGGCGAAATCTTCGCCATGACCAGCGCGAGCAGAGCACACAACACCATCGTCCTTAACATCGGCTCCGAAATTCGGCAACAATTTAAAGATCGTCCTTGCAAGGCTTATGTGAACGATATGCGCGTTCGAGTCGATCCGACCGGACTGTACACCTACCCTGATGTAGTAGTGATTTGTGGCAAGGAGCAATTCGAGGATCGCTATCTTGATACCCTGTTAAATCCTACCGTAATCATCGAAGTGCTGTCCGATTCCACCGAAGCCTACGACCGGGGGCGCAAATTCGAGCACTACCGTAAACTGGATTCGCTGACCGAATACGTGCTGATTGCCCAAAACCGTATCCACGTCGAATCCTACCAGCGGCAAGCCAACCACCAGCAATGGCTGCTCACGGAATGCGATGCTCTGGACGGAGTGTTGCGGTTGCTATCCATTGACTGCGAACTGGCCTTGGCCGAGATCTACGATAAGGTCGATTTACCGCAGGACTGAAGCCAGTCCCTTAAATAGCCAGTGATCATCTGTTTGCAGGCCGCCGCCGACCCATTGTTCAAGTCGTACCGCCAGTAATCGATCCAATTCTGCTATCATGCTCCACCCACGCCGAAGCCTCCGGCTATTTCTGCTCTCTCACCGCTCTGACTTGCCATGCATCCAGCTCTGACCATCGCCAAGCGCGCCGCCCTGGGCGCCAGCCGTATTTTGCTGCACCACTTCGACCACCTTGAACGACTGAATGTCACCGCCAAGCAACGCAACGATTTCGTCAGCGATGCAGACGTGCAAGCCGAGCGGGAAATCATCCAGATTCTACGTAAAACCTATCCCAATCACGGGATTCTGGCCGAGGAAAGCGGCGAACAACTGGGTCAAGACGAATACCAATGGGTCATCGATCCACTGGATGGCACTACTAATTTTTTGCACGGCATCCCACATTTCGCCATTTCTATCGGCTTTCGCCATAAAACTCGGCTAGAAGCAGCGCTGGTTTACGATCCCATCCGCCAAGAAATGTTTACCGCCTCACGCGGCGCCGGAGCACAGATCAATGATCGGCGCATGCGCGTCAGTGGTATCGCGCAAATGGAAAATGCCCTGCTCGGTACTGGTTTTCCATTCCGACACCCGCAGCACCAACCCACCTACCTTAAAGTTTTCGGCGGCTTGTTCGGCAAATGCGTGGAAATACGCCGGGCCGGTGCGGCTTCTCTGGATCTGGCTTATGTGGCTTCCGGCCGCTTGGATGCTTATTGGGAGTTCGGCCTGAAGGAATGGGATATCGCGGCGGGCGCACTACTAGTACGAGAAGCCGGGGGGCTGGTCAGCGACTTTGTCGGTGGCGATGACTTCATAAAATCTGGAAACATCATCGCTGGCAACCCCAAAGTATTTAAGGCTCTGCTGCGCGAGATACAACCGCACCTGAACAGCTGAGCCATTGAGCATTTACTGATCCGTCGATTCAGCGCCGAAATCCCGAAGTGATCGGATAGCGCCGATCCCGTCCGAAGGCACGCGGGGTGATGCGCACACCCGGCGCGGCTTGGCGGCGCTTGTACTCGTTCAGAATCACCAAACGGGCAACCCGCTCCACTACCACCCGCTCGAAACCGACCGACACCAACTCCTCTACCGAATGATCTTCCTCGACATAGGCTTGGAGGATCGCATCCAGCACTTCATAAGGGGGGAGGCTGTCTTGGTCGGTTTGATCGGGACGTAATTCGGCCGATGGCGGTCGATCCAATACCCGTTGTGGAATCACCGGCGACAGACTATTGCGGTAGACCGCCAACCGATACACCAGGGTTTTTAGAACGTCCTTGATCGGGGCGAAGCCGCCAGCCATGTCGCCATACAGGGTGGAATAACCCACAGCGGTTTCACTCTTGTTACCGGTGGTCAGCACCAGCTTACCGGTTTTGTTGGAGATACCCATCAGAATCACGCCTCGGCAACGGGCCTGGATGTTCTCCTCGGTGCTGTCCGGCGGCAGTCCCGCCAATACCGGCTGCAGGATACTGAGAAAAGACTCGAAGGCTGGCTCGATCGGCATCAGATGGTATTTCACCCCTAATATCTGAGCCTCCTGTTCGGCGTCGGAGTTACTCATTTCAGCGGTATAACGCGAAGGCATCAGTACCGCTTCCACTCGCTCTGGCCCCAAGGCATCGACCGCAATAGCCAAAGTCAGCGCTGAGTCGATACCACCGGACAATCCCAGCACTGCGCCAGGAAATCCATTCTTATTCACATAATCGCGCACACCCAGCACGATAGCCTGATAAATCGCGGCTTCCTCGCTCAGCTCTGGGGCGATCTCACCGGAAAGAGGCTCCACCACCGTACCAAGACTGAAATCAACCGGATACAAACCTTCGGCACAGAACGGCGCACGCCGGACCAATTCACCGCGTGCATTGACTACTTGCGAATCGCCATCGAACACCAATTCATCCTGGCCACCCACCAGATTGACGTAAAGAATAGGTAGATTGTTCTCGACCGCCCGCTGCCGCAACACATTCAGCCGCAAGTCGCTTTTACCTACATGAAAAGGAGAGGCATTGAGATTGAGTAATAATTGGGCACCCGCCTCGGCGGCTTGGCGTGCTGGTCCCGCCTGCCACACATCTTCGCAAATGGTGACACCCACCCGCACTCCCTTGAGCTCGAACACTAGCGATTCCGTGCCTGCCACGAAATAACGCTTCTCATCGAACACGCTGTAGTTGGGCAGCAGATGCTTGTGGTAGACCGCGCGAATCGCACCATCGGCAATGACCGCCGCCGAATTATGCAAGCCCTTTGGAGTTAGAGCGGGATAACCCACCACGACGGCGATTCCCATGATTTCGGTGCAAAATCGCTGCATGGCCGGTTCCACCTGTGCGACGAAACCGGGACGCAACAGCAAATCCTCTGGGGGATATCCGGTCACGGCCAATTCTGGAAACACAATCGCATCGGCTTGAAACCGGTCACGGGCTTCATGGGCGGCAGCGATAATTTTCTCGGTGTTGCCGGGAATATCGCCGACTAGGAAATCAAGTTGGGCCATGACGACCCGAAGCAGGGAAGCAGGATCAGTCATCGTGTCCATATCATCCATCAAATCGCGTCGCCCTATTCGATCATGCGACGCTAACGAATAGGGGCGCCGAAGCGCCCCCTCTATTTACACCAGCTTAGCAATCGGATTCGATCAGCCGGGGAAATTCGCTTTCATCGCTGCACCAATATCGGCCGGCGAACGGACGATCGTGGCACCCGCAGCGTCCAGCGCTGCAAACTTGTCGGCTGCCGTACCCTTGCCACCCATGATGATGGCACCGGCATGGCCCATACGCTTGCCAGGAGGTGCGGTGACACCCGCGATGTACGCCACTACCGGCTTCTTGATGTTGGCCTTGATGTAATCGGCGGCTTCTTCTTCGGCACTACCACCGATCTCGCCGACCATCACGATACCCTCGGTCTGTGGATCGTCTTTGAACAGCTTCAATACATCGATAAAGCTCATACCGTGGATCGGGTCACCACCGATACCGATACAGGTCGATTGACCCAGCTTAGTCTGGGTGGTTTGCCAGACCGCTTCATAGGTCAGAGTACCGGAACGCGAGACGATACCGATCTTGCCCGGCAAATGAATGTGACCCGGCATGATACCCATCTTGCAACCACCGGGGGTGATGATACCCGGACAGTTGGGACCGATCAGATAAACATCCGGATAGCTGCTTTGCAGCACGGCCTTGACTTTGAGCATATCCATGACTGGAATGCCCTCGGTAATGCAGGCGATGACCTTGATACCTGCATCAGCAGCTTCCAAAACGGCGTCACCCGCGAACGGAGCTGGCACATAGATCATGCTCGCGGTAGCACCGGTGGCGGCGACCGCCTCGTAGACGGTGTTGAATACCGGCCGATCCAGATGCTTGCTGCCACCTTTACCGGGGCTGATACCACCGACCAGATTAGTGCCATAAGCGATGGCTTGTTCAGAGTGGAAGGTGCCCTGTGATCCGGTGAATCCCTGGCAGATCACCTTGGTGTTTTTATCGATCAAAATACTCATGGTGCGCTAGTTCTCCTAAATAAGGTGAGAGACCCAAGGTCAGCCGGTGTTACTTGGCAGAGGCCACCACCATCTTGGCGGCATCGGTCAAGTCGTCGGCAGTCATAATGTTCATGCCGGACTTGGCCAGCAACTCGCGTCCAGCTTCGACATTGGTGCCTTGCAGTCGCACCACCACCGGCAAGGTTAGACCCACTTCCTTGACCGCCTGAATGATACCCTCGGCGATCAGGTCGCAGCGCACGATACCACCGAAGATATTGACCAGAATCGCCTTAACCTTGTCGGAGGACAGGATCAATTTAAAAGCACGGGCCACGCGATCAGCAGTGGCACCACCGCCTACGTCCAGGAAGTTGGCTGGCTCGCCGCCTTGCAGCTTGATAACGTCCATGGTGGCCATCGCCAAACCAGCGCCGTTGACCATGCAGCCGATGCTGCCATCCAAGGCGACGTAGTTGAGGCCGATTTCGTGAGCGATATGCTCGCGCTCGTCTTCCTGAGTGGGATCGCGCAACTCGGCCAGATCCTTATGCCGATACAGGGCGTTATCGTCCAGGGTGATCTTCGCATCCAGAGCCATCATCGTACCGTCATCGGCGATGATCAGCGGGTTGATCTCGATCAGGCTGCAGTCCTTCTCCACGAAGGTGTTGTAAATACCGGTCATGATCTTGACCAGTTGATTGACTTCGTCCTTGCCCAATCCCATCCGGAAACCGAGATCACGGCACTGATAGGGTTGAATGCCAACGATGGGATCGACGGTGATCGTCAGAATTTTTTCTGGACTCTTGGCCGCGACTTCCTCGATATCCATACCGCCTTCGGACGAGCCGATAAAGACGACGCGTTTCTTACTACGGTCCACCAGGCAGCTCAGGTACAGCTCATTGGTGATATCCACGCCATCCTGAATCAACAGGGTACGGACTGGAACGCCTTCGGGACCGGTCTGTTTGGTCACTAGGGTGGAGCCCAACAGGCGGCCCGAGATCTCCTCGACATCTTGGATACTACGCGCCAGCTTGACGCCACCCGCTTTGCCGCGACCACCAGCGTGGACCTGGGCCTTGACCACCCAAAGCGTGCTACCGATCGCTTTGGCGGCCTCCACCGCTGCCTTCTGGGAGGTGACCTTGATGCCACGTGGGACAGCCACGCCGAATTGTTGGAGTAATTCTTTTGCTTGGTATTCGTGCAGGTTCATGCGGATTACATCCCCCTTTTACAGTGAGGTCGTTATTGTATCCCGAAACACCTCAATCTTCACACCTTCACCGCAAGATGGATGCAGGTCAGTCGATCAAGACGTCGGTGTGATTAAATCACCGATGTGATTAAATTAAATTATATATATGTGAAGTGAAATCGCTCACCTTAGAAGAATCATTACCTATCCCACATCATGAATGCCACTGATCCGATCGCTGCCCTCTTACCCGACCGTGTCCTAGATCGCCGCTATTTGTGGCAAGTGTTCCGTGCCTCTAGCTTCTTCCGACTGGTTCTGGCCTTACTATTACTGGCGGCGGCTGGATTCGACGAGCAGAACCGACTGTTTGGTAAACAAAATCCGCAATTATTCCTGTGGGCAGCACTGATCTACATGCTGATGGCACTGCTGGCTATCGCTGGCAGTTATTGGCGACGACCACAACTGAAGGTACAAGCGCATCTGTTGATGGTAGTAGATCTAGCAGCACTGACGGTCATGATCCATGCCTCCGGTGGTATCACCAGCAGTCTCAACAGTTTATTGATCACCGCCATTGCTGCCAGCAGTATCCTCCTGCCACTCAGCTCAGCACTGCTAGCGGCCGCCCTCGGTTTTGTCTTACTGGTAGCCTCCTGGGTACTGAGCCAATGGCAAGCCATGCGCGGCCCAGCGGATTGGCTCGATCTATGGAGTCATCTCGGCAATGCCGGTGACGATCTGGCACGGCTGGGTGTGTTAGGTGCGGCGTTGTTCATTGCCGCCGGCTTGACCTACGCGCTGGCCGAACGTGCCCGACGTGGCGAAGCGCTGGCCCGCCAACGGACTCTGGAATTGCTTGATGCCGCCGAATTAAATCAAGGCATCATCCGGCATTTACAAAATGGCGTGGTGGTTATCGATCCGAGCGATCAGATACAACTGATGAACGAGACCGCCAAAGAGTGGTTGGATTATCCACAAGCCGCGCCAGGACTATCGTTGGAAGCGCTGTCACCGCCACTGGCACAGCGACTGCGGGATTGGCAGGCTGGCAATTCCGATCCTTCTGCTTTCCGACCCGCTGAATACCGCCCGGAACTGATCCCACGCTTTACTCGGCTCAGCGGTCGTCAAGCAGCCAGTGTGCTGGTGCTGCTGGAAGACTCACAACAAGTTGCCGAGCGCTTGCAGCAGATCAAATTGGTGGCGCTGGGTCGGTTGACCGCTGGAATCGCCCACGAAATCCGCAACCCACTGGCGGCAATCGGCCACGCGGCACAACTGTTACAGGAATCAGCCAGTGCCGGTACCAGTAACCATCGATTGGCACAAATCGTTTACGATAACGTTAAGCGCGCCAACCGCATCATCGGCGATGTACTCGATCTGGCGCGGCGAGACCGGATCAAACCCGAGCGATTCGTATTGGAGCCTTGGTTGGAAGATTTCAGGCAGGATTTTCTGCGCAGCCTGGATGGACCCACACCCACATGGCACCAGCAGGTGGAGCCTACCGAACTGGTGGTGTCGTTCGACCCGCATCAATTGCGCCAGATATTGTGGAATCTCTGCGCCAACGCCTGCCTACACGGCAGTCGGCCAGGCGACACACCACATATCGAATTGCGGGCTGGTCTGGATGACAATCATGCACGGCCTTTTTTGGAGGTACGCGATGCTGGACCCGGCATCACCGCTGACAACGTCGCCAAGCTATTTGAACCTTTTTTCACCACCCGCGCCCAAGGCACAGGTCTTGGCTTGTATCTGGCGCGAGAATTATGTGAGGCGAATCGGGCTCAATTGCAATATCGTCCACCGCCCGAGGGTGGCTGCTGCTTCCGCATCACCTTTACCGCCGCCAGCCCTGCACCGGAGATAACTTGATGGATGCCTGCAATGCCTTGATCGTGGATGATGAAGCTGATATCCGCGAGCTGATCGAGATCACCTTGCTGCCGCTCGGCGTGACCTGCTACCCGGTGGAAAATCTCAGCGAGGCGCTCCTGCTGCTCAAGCGCCATTCTTTCGCTTTCTGCATTACCGACCTGCGCCTACCGGACGGTAATGGGCTGGAGCTGGTCGCGCATATTCAAAAACATTATCCCAATCTGCCGGTGGCGGTGATCACCGCCCACGGCAACGTCGAGAGCGCGGTGGAAGCGCTCAAGCTGGGTGCCTTCGATTTTGTTTCCAAACCGTTCGAGCTGGCGATGCTGCGCGGCATGGTCACCACCGCACTACGCTTGAATCGTAACGAAGAGCGTACCAATACCAGCGGCCGACCCACCCTCCTTGGCCATTCGGCGGTGATAGACAATGTACGGCAATTGATCGCCAAGCTGGCGCGCAGTCAGGCCCCCATTCTGATCAGTGGCGAATCGGGTACTGGTAAGGAATTGGGAGCGCGGATGATCCATCTATCCGGGCCACGGGCCGACAAACCTTTTGTGCCGGTCAACTGCGGAGCCATTCCCGAACACCTGATGGAAAGTGAGTTTTTCGGTTACAAGAAAGGCAGTTTCACTGGCGCCACGCAAGACAAAAGCGGATTGTTTCAAGCAGCACAGGGCGGCACGCTGTTTCTGGACGAAGTGGCCGATCTGCCGATCCCGATGCAGGTCAAGTTGCTACGCGCGATCCAGGAACGTGCGGTACGTCCAGTAGGCGCTCAGATCGAAGTTGCTACGGATGTGCGCATCCTCAGTGCCACGCACAAGAACTTGGCGGTACTGGTACAGCAAGGAAATTTCCGCCAGGATCTGTTCTACCGCCTGAATGTGATCGACTTGCGCATGCCCAGCCTGCGCGAACATCCGCAAGATATTCCAGAACTCGTTGAGTCCATTCTTGAACGGCTGAGCCGGCAGGTGGGTTTACCGCCACCGCGGCTGGTACCCACTGCGCTTGCAGCACTGGCCGCTTATGCTTTTCCAGGCAATATTCGCGAATTGGAAAATATTCTGGAACGGGCCTTTACTCTGTGCGAAGGCGGACTGATCCAAGCCGATGATCTCCTGCTACCGGTGGAACTGAATCCGGGCCGGACACCCGCACCCGCACCCGCAGCAGCAACGCCCATCCATCAAGCGCCAGAACCAATTTCTGTGCGCCCCGAAGCCCCACGTGGCGAGTTCGAACCACGGACCGTCCCCATCCTGCAACCTCCATCGGGCAATCTGGAGGGTTATCTGGAGGAGATCGAGCGAACAGCGATCCTGCGCGCCTTGGAATCGACCCGCTATAACAAGACCGCCGCCGCCGAGAAGCTGGGTATCAGCTTTCGGGCGCTACGCTATCGGCTGAAAAAGCTGGGGTTGGATTAGGAAGATCAAATGACAAGATAAACGACAAAGGCCCGGCAAAACCGGGCCTTTATCACATGAACGATCAGAGATCGTGCTGTTTAAGCCTGAACCTTGGCAAAGGCTTCGATCACTTCCGCTGGCGCTTGAATCAGTTCGATCAGCACACCCTCACCGCTCAAGGGCGTGGCATCATTGCCCTTGGGATGCAAGAAGCAGACATCATAACCCGCCGCTCCCTTGCGAATGCCGCCCGGCGTGAAGCGCATCCCCTTGCTGGTCAACCACTCCACCGCCGCCGCCAGATTATCGATCCACAGCCCGATGTGATTGAGCTGCGGCTCATGCACCTTGGGTGCCTTGCCAGGATCGATCGGCTGCATCAGGTCCACTTCGACCTTGAACGGGCCGGAACCGATAGCGGCGATATCCTCGTCCACGTTCTCCCGCTCACTGCGGAAATTGCCGGTCAAGGTCAGGCCCAGGGTATCGACCCACAACCGACTTAATTTGGATTTATCCAGTCCACCGATGGCAATTTGCTGAATACCTAACACCTTAAAGGGTCTATCGGACACAACAACCTCCTGAATGTATCGATTGGCGTTTGGGGAGAATTATAGATTTCATGCTTTTTGAGTATGTCATTCAAGCCAGCGATTGCAACCGTATCCATTCCCCTTCAGCAAAATTCCTCACCGGGAATCGGGCGAATCTTCGGTTATACTTGCCGGATGCTTTGTCAACCCCTCGCGTTTCGACCCACCGGAGGATACGCATGTCGAACCCACAACAAACGGACACGGCACTCCCGACGTTCGATGAATTTCCCCCCACATCCTATGAAGAATGGCGCCGAGCCGTCGATAAGGCCCTAAAAGGTGCATCGTTTGAAAAACGACTGATCACCAAGACCTATGAAGAAATCGATCTCCAGCCGATGTACCGGCAGGAGGATATCGCCAACCTGCCCCATCTCGACGGCCTACCCGGCTTCGCCCCCTACCTGCGTGGAACCAATCCGTTGGGCTACCATGACAGCAGTTGGGAAGTCGCCCAAGAACTGCCTCAGGGCACACCAGCGGCGTTCAACGCAGCGCTGCGTGCCGACTTACAACGTGGCCAGAATGCGGTCAACCTGATGCCCGATCGGCCAACTCTGGCTGGTATCGACGCCGATCAGGCTGATGCTGAGGATGTGGGAAGAGGTGGTTTATCCGTCTCCAGTGTCGATGATCTAGCCCAGGCGCTGAATGGTGTCGATCTCGAAAATACCCCACTCTTCATTCAAGCCAGCACCAGCGCGCTGACTTTTACCGCGCTGCTGGCCGCCCTGGTGCGTAAACAAGGTCAATCTCTGGCCAAGATACGCGGCGCAATCGGCATGGACCCCTTGGGCCAGTTGGCTCGCGATGGCCGCTTACCCCGCGATTTGGATGGCATCTACGAGGTCATGGCCCAACTCACCGCCTGGGCCAAGGCCAATGCGCCCCAATTGCAGACGATTACCGTACAGGGCAGCCCCTACCACAACGGCGGCGCCAGCACCACGCAGGAGCTGGCTTTCGTACTGGCCACTGCAGTCGAATATCTACGTGCCATGCAGACGCGTGGACTGAGCGTCGACGATGCCGCGCCGCGCTTCCGTTTTTCGCTGTCGATTGGCTCCAACTTCTTTATGGAAATTGCCCGGCTGCGTGCTGCTCGGCTGTTATGGGCCAAGATCATCCAAGCCTTCGGTGGTAACGCCGAATCGCAAAAGATGCACATTCACACCCGTACCTCGGCTTGGAATCAGACGGCTTATGACCCGCACGTCAACTTGCTGCGCGCCACCACCGAGGCGTTCTCAGCGGTCGTCGGCGGCTGTGACAGCCTGCACATTTCGCCCTTCGACGAGCTGGTGCGCGTCCCAGACGACTTCTCCCGTCGCGTCGCCCGCAACACGCACACCGTGCTACGTGAGGAAACCCATATCACCCACACCGTCGATCCGGCGGGTGGTTCCTGGTATGTCGAAAACCTCACCGATTCGGTAGCGCGCAAAACCTGGGCGCTCTTCCAAGAGATCGAGAAACAAGGGGGCATGACCAAGGCGCTGGAGTCGGGTTGGCCACAAGCCCAAATCGCCGATACCGCCACCAAGCGTGCTGCCAACATCGCCAAGCGCAAAGATATTTTCGTCGGCACCAACATGTATCCGAACCTGAAGGAATCTCGGATCGAAGCAGCGCCAGTGGACCCCTGGGCGGTGCAATCGGAGCGTGGAGCAGCCTTGAAACAGTATCGGGCCAGCGCCAACGCGGGTCAGAAACAAGCGGCATTAGACGCGCTGGCCCAAGGGGGCAACGTAGTCGAAACTGCGATTCAGGCCGCACTCGCTGGTGCAACCCTGGGTGAAATTGCCCACGCAGCACGGACCCATGCCAAGCCCGGCCCCACCGCCACCGCCGTTCATGCCCATCGCGGCGCGCAGGCTTTTGAGGCGTTACGGCAGGCAGCGGAGACCTACGTCGCACGTATCGGGCAAAGGCCACAAGTATTTCTGGCCAACATGGGACCACTGACCCAACACAAGGCACGCGCCGACTTCGTCACCGCGTTCCTGGGTGTGGGTGGTTTCGAGACCGTGTATCCCGCTGGCTTTGGTACCCCGGACGAAGCAGCGGAGGCAGCGCTGGCCTCCGGCGCCAAGGCAGTGGTGATCTGCTCGACCGATCCGACTTACCCCGACATCGTTCCGTCACTGGTCCAGAAGCTGAAAAAAGCTACTCCTGGCCTGATCGTGATGGTAGCCGGTTATCCAGCCGATCATGTCGAGGCATTCAAGACCGCTGGCGTGGATGATTTCATTCATCTCGCCGCCAATTGCCAAGCCCTGTTGTCAACTCTGCAGAAGAAGATGGGGGTCGCCCAATGAGCAAGTCACCCGATTTCACCACCATGGCTTACGGCGTGGACTTCCCCAAGCCCAGCTTCGCCGAGTGGAAGGCGATGGTGGAAAAAACCACTGGGAAGACCCTGGAGCAACTGGTCTCGGCGACCATGGAACAGATCGATGTCAAACCGCTGTACACGCGGGACGATATCCGGGATCTCAAGTATCTGAACTATGTCGCGGGCGTGCCGCCGTTCCTGCGCGGCCCCTATCCGGCGATGTACGTGACCCAGCCGTGGACGGTACGCCAGTACGCTGGTTTCTCCACCGCTGAGGAATCCAACGCCTTCTATCGCCGTAATCTGGCTGCTGGCCAGAAAGGCTTGTCGATTGCGTTCGATTTGGCCACCCATCGCGGCTATGACTCCGATCATCCGCGTGTCGTTGGCGACGTCGGCAAGGCGGGTGTGGCGATCGATTCGATTTTAGATATGGAAGTGCTGTTCGGCGGTATCCCGCTGGATCAGATGTCGGTATCGATGACCATGAACGGCGCGGTATTACCGGTTTTGGCCTTCTACATCGTCTCCGCCGAGGAACAAGGCGTTCCCCATGACAAGCTCACCGGCACTATTCAGAACGATATTCTGAAAGAGTACATGGTGCGCAATACCTATATCTATCCGCCCGATCCGTCGATCCGCGTCATCGGTGATATCTTCGCCTATACGTCCAAGGAGATGCCGAAGTTCAACAGCATCTCGATTTCTGGCTATCACATGCAGGAAGCCGGTGCCACCGCTGATTTGGAACTGGGCTACACCCTGGCCGACGGTCTGGAGTACGTTCGCACCGGGATCAAGGCCGGTATGGACATCGATACCTTCGCTCCCCGGCTGTCGTTCTTCTGGGCCATCGGCATGAACTACTTCATGGAAGTGGCCAAGATGCGCGCCGGG
>JACSSB010000211.1 GCA_014879435.1 Phycisphaerales bacterium | reverse complement strand
GCACGGGTCGCGCCATTGCCGAGCGTCACCATGGTAATCACCGCGCTGACGCCGATCACGATGCCGAGGATAGTCAGGAATGATCGCAGTAAATTGCGCCGGATCGCACGCAGGGCCAGTAGCAGGCTGCTCCAGAACATTAAGGCGTTTCTCCGTTGTAATGCTCCACATCCACCCGGCCATCCAAGAAGTGGACGACCCGTTTGGCGTAGTGCGCCATATCGGGTTCGTGGGTCACCATCAACACGGTGATGCCCCGATCACGGTTCAAAGCCACCAGCAAGTCCATAATTTCATGGCTACGTTGGCTATCGAGATTACCGGTCGGTTCGTCGGCCAGCAGGATGGTGGGATCGGTGACAATGGCTCTAGCGATGGCGACTCGCTGTTGCTGGCCGCCAGACAGTTCGGCGGGTGTATGTTTCTCCCATTGCCGCAGCCCGACCGCATCGAGCGCCTCTCTGGCCCGGATGTGGCGGGTGGTGCGTGGATCGCCGCGATACAGCAGTGGCAGTTCCACGTTTTCCAGCGCGGTGGTCCGGGACAGTAGATTGAAACCCTGGAACACGAAACCGAGGTAATGACGGCGCAATAAAGCCCGCTGGTCGCGAGAAAAACGCTCGACATGCAGGCCACGAAACAGATAAGCCCCAGTGGTGGGATTATCCAGGCAGCCCAGGATGTTCATTGCCGTGGATTTGCCGGAACCACTTGGCCCCATGACGGCGACGAAATCACCCGCATGGATGCGCAGATCGACCCCGCGTAAAGCCTGAAATTGCGCCTGTCCCTGGCCGTAGATCTTGGTGACGGCCTGCAGTTCGATCAGCGCGTCGCCTCCTTCGCTCGATGGGAGAGAGACTGGGGATGAGGCAGTGGTATTCATTGCGCTGCCTTCGCGCTGCCGGTGATGACAGGCAGACCCGCTTCCAATTCCTCGCCCGTAACTTCGGTCATGCGGCCATCGCTGCTACCGACGGTCACTGGCATGGCAACGGGTTGACCGTCACGCAATATCCAGATTTGCCGTGCCGCACCTTTGCTGCTCTTAGTATTCGTCGGCTGTTTGCCAGAGCGCATCATGCTGCGGGGAGGACGGGGCATCAGGCTGGCGAGCAGCCCACCCCCTCCTTTATTAGACTCGGCTTCGTCCGATTGCGGCGGGGTGAAGCGTAGCGCGGCATTCGGTACCAAGAGTACATTTTCCTGTTCAGCGGTGACGATCTCGGCGGTGGCGGTCATGCCGGGCCGCAGGCTGAGATCATCGTTGTCCACGTTGAGAATGGTTTTGTAGGTCACCACGTTGTTGACCGTCTCGGCCCCGAATCGCACCTGATTGATACGTGCCGGATAGTTCCGATTGGGGTAGGCATCCACGCTGAAGGTGGCGGACTGTCCATCACGCACCTGACCGACATCGGCTTCGTCCACATCCACCTGCAACTCCATTTGCGCCAAGCTTTCGGCCAGGGTGAACAGTACCGGCGCTTGCAGCGAGGCAGCTACGGTTTGACCCGGTTCCACCTGACGTTCGAGCACTACCCCGTCGATGGGAGAACGAATCGAGGCTTTGGCCAGATCGGTTTCGTTGGAGCGCAGGGTCGCACGTACTTCATCGACCGCCGCCCGTGCACTGCCTTCGTCGGCATTGGCGCGTTGCAGCACCGCCTCAGCCGTTTCCAGCTCCGTTGGCGCGGGTACCTTGCCGCCGCTCAGTTTGGCGACTTGCCGTAATCGCTTAAGATTGGCGCTGGCTTCTTTGACTGTCGCCATGGTTTGCAGCACCTTGGCTTCGGCCGAGGCCAGCGAGGCTTTGGTTTTGGCAATGGCATCCTTGAGTTTGGCAACATCGAGGCGGGCGATCACCTGTCCTTTTTTGACTCGGTCGTTGTAGTCCACCAATACGGTTTCGATGGTGCCGGACAGTTCGCTGCCGACATCCACTTGATTGATGGGTTCCAGCTTGCCGGTCGCTGACACGGTGACCCGCAAATTGCCACGGCTGAGCGCTTCGGTCTGATAGTGAAGCGGGGTGCTTGTGGCAGGACCGGTCTGGTAGAACAGATATCCGCCGATGGCCAGAGCGAGCACAATTACGATCAACAACCAACGAAGAACCCGGAAACGACCGCGTGTTGTTGGTTCCGAGGCCATGATTTTCGCCAGTTCGGCATCCGGGACGGAGGGGGTGTTGCTCACAGCGATGTTCCTTGTG
>JACSSB010000184.1 GCA_014879435.1 Phycisphaerales bacterium | reverse complement strand
CCACGCTCGTAGGCTACAGCCGGATCAACGATACCCGCCAGTTGGACCTGGTTGCTGTTGGAAAGAATCTCGATATGACGGCTGCCAACCTGGCCTGCACCCGCCACGGCGATGCGCGTTTTAGAGCGAGTCTTTCTTGTCTTTCTTTGCATGCGGCTTTCCTGACAAGCGGGATGATGGGGTTAGGCTGCCCGCTGATTGTGGCTGCACAATCCAAGCAAGACGGAGCGGATAAGGAGTGGCTCAGCGGGCGTGGATGACCTGTTGGTTGACATAGGTCTTGGCGGTTTCCAGACAGCGGAAGGCGTGTTCAGCGTAACCGAACTCCTTGGCGCGGGCCAGATGCGGCAATTCAATCGAATACACCATCGGCGGTAATCGATTCAAAATCGCCGCTACCTCAATACCGCCTTCGCCCACATATAAGCGTTCTTCGCGCAAGATACGAATCATTTCCGAACGTTCTTGCGGGATCTCGCCCTGCGCATCGCACAAATGAGCAAAATGAAACCACTCGTGGGGCAGGCCATCCAGGTCTTCCGGTCGGTTGGGCGCACGATGGAAATGATGCATATCCACCATTAATCCAGCATTGTTACGGTTGACGGTACGCAGCACATGCGCCGCCGTGGCCACATTATTAACGATGGAGATGGGGAGAAATTCTAGATCGACCGTCAGGCCGAAGGACTGCGCCAGATCGCAAATCCGTGCGAATTTTTCGATGGCATAATCCATATCCTGCGTCCACACGCTAGAGAGCACCGCCTTCGCTCCCAACTCGGCCGCGACTTCCATTGCGGGCAGGTATTTGGTCGGATGCAGGTCGTCATGCACACGCGCCAGTTCGATGTCGTGCACCCGTAATCCGGTACTGGCCAAGGCTTGCTTGGTCTGGCGCAGCATCTCTGGGTTATCCGCCAGCGCGTAATTGGGCTCACCGGGCAAGCCCATGTAGATGAGGCGAGGACTGACGTAATCGTAACCTGCGCGCGCCGCGATGTAGATCATTTCGGGCGTCGGACATCCCAATACCGTTAGATGAGCCAGGGAATATTCGATTGCCATCATTACACCTCGTCTGTGTGCCGCTCACCGCGTCGTCATGCCCAAAGACTAATGATAGTATATAAAATCATAGAATATAGTTTTGTCAAGCGCAACAATTTATTAGAAGATCTTTATTTAATACAAAAAAATAATATCGTTATTTTTCTCGTTTTTACCTACAAAAAATTGATTTCAATCATACAATTTAAGAACGCAAGCTCACTACTGACAAATAAAAATAAATTCTGAAATATTGTTGCAATAGACAGAATCTAGTTTTAAATTATTAAAATGGCGCTCCATCGGCGTGCACACCGATGGTGATTCGATAGTGAGTGCTGTAAAGCGAGCGATATGGCCAAGGCTATAGAAGAAATTCGCGTACTTGATTTGGCCCAGGTGCTGGTTGGCCCGTTTTGCTCCTATCGATTCACACTGTTGGGGGGCGCACCCTTTCTCGCTCAAAATTGTGGCGCGTCGTCACTGGCCTTGCATCTTAAGAATGCGGCGCTGGCCGTGAAATCGGCAGCGGAATGGGAAACCGTCCGATCTGAAATCGATATCCCATCTGGCCGTGTGTCGCACATGCCAGAAATCCTCCATCCCCCGCAGACTCAACCGCAGCAACTGCTGGTGCACTTTGCGGAAGTACCCGATACCAACCGCTGCATCAATGGGGTGTACGTCGGATTGAAGATGGAAGGCAGCGATCCTGATATCACCGCACCACCACCGTGCTTGAGTGAGCATACCGACGCCATCCTGACCGAGCTCGGTGACTCCTATGCCGAGATCCCTCTTTTTCACGTAATTAAAGGTGATTTAGCGCATGAAAACTCCAGAAGAATTGGTCAAGGCGGCATCCGCGTGGTGGACGACCGAAATTATCGACATCAAACCGGGCGAAATCGCCATACGCGGCTACCCGATTCAAGATTTGATCGGCACATTGAGCTTCCCGCAGATGATCTGGTTGATGTTGCGCGGGAATTTGCCCAGCGCTGAACAAGCGGCTTTGCTGGAAGCAGCGCTGGTATCGGCGGTCGATCACGGTCCACAAGCGCCCTCGATCTCGATTTCTCGAATGGCGGTCACTTGTGGTGCGGAACTCAACAATGCCATGGCTTCGGCCATCAACGTGCTGGCCGACATCCACGGCGGAGCGGGCCAACAGTGTATGGAGTTGTATTTCGCCATTGACCAGCGCATGCAACAAGGCGCGTCTTTGGAAGCAGCCGTCGATGCCGGTTTGGACGCCTTCATCGCCGAACACGGCAAGGTCATTCCCGGTTTTGGCCACCGATTCCATCCCATCGATCCACGTGCGGTCAAAATGTTGCCGATGGTGGAAGCTGCCGCACAAGCGGGCGTGGTAGAGGGCAAATTTGCCCTCATCGGGCGTCGCATCGAAGTCGTGCTGGAAGCGCGTAAAGGCAAACGCATTCCGATGAACATCGACGGCGTAACCGCTGTCATCTACGCTGAATTAGGGTTTGCCGCCGAACTAGGGCGCGGCTTGTTCATCCTATCGCGCTCGGTTGGTATCTTGGCGCACGCTTGGGAGCAACACCAACAAGGCGGGCGGATTAAGGGCCCGATGCCGCCCTCCATTCCCTATACCTATGCAGGCCCGCCCAAGCGCGAAGTACCTACCGAGTCTTAAATTACTTTTGATTTCCGACAGGCCAACGCAATAGCACGTTTGGCCATCATCACCTTGGAGGAGGCTTATTACCATGCAAGAACTGATTTCTCATCAACTGGTGCGCTATCTCGAAAATCGCGGAGTCACACATATCTTTGGCCTGTGTGGACATACCAACATCGCGGTGCTCACCGCGTTGGAAAACAGCAAAATCCGCTTTATCAATACCCGCCACGAACAGATCGCCGCACACGCTGCCGACGGCTACGCCCGCGCTAAGAAGGAAACAGCAGTAGTGCTGTGCCATCTTGGCCCCGGTTTGACCAATGCGGCCACCGGCGTCGCCAATGCCGCTCTCGATTCGATTCCCATGGTAGTCATCGCTGGCGACGTACCCAGCCATTACTACGGCAAGCATCCGCATCAGGAAGTCAACCTACACGCCGATGCCGATCAATGGGAAATCTATCGCCCCTTCGTCAAGCGCGTCTGGCGGGTGGAGCGGCCCGATTTATTCCCAGAGATCATCGAAAAAGCCTTTCAGCTCGCTGCCAGTGGTCGCCCCGGTCCGGTGCTGGTCGATGTGCCGATGGATATCTTCTCCAAGAAAATCGACACCGCCTTATTCGAACGCTTAAATCATAATATCAAGAGTTTGGCGAAGCCTGCGCTGGATGAAGCCACTGCCCGTCAGATCGTAAAAACCCTGATCGATGCCAAAAATCCAGTGATTCAGGCCGGAGGTGGCGTCATCATCGCCGATGCCGCTGAGGAATTGCGTGCCTTTGTCGATCATATGGGTATTCCAGTCGCGCATTCGCTGATGGGAAAAGGCGTGTTGCCGGATGATCATGACTTGGTACTGGGGATGACCGGCTTCTGGGGCACCCAGTTGGTCAATGATAAATGCCGTACCGCCGACTATGTGTTTGGCGTCGGCACCCGCTTTGCCGAAGCCGATTGCAGTTCCTGGGAAGATAAATACACCTTTAGCTTCCCGCCTTCAAAACTGATCCACATCGACATCGATCCGGCCGAAATCGGTCGCAATTACCCGGTCGAAATCGGCGCAGTAGCTGATTTGAAACCGGCGTTGCAAACCCTGAATCGCATCGCTCGTGAACTATTGCCGCAACCCCGCCGCAACGAAGCGCTACGCCAGGAAATTGCCGCTTTCCGCAAGAATTTCGTGGCGGGTAATCAGCAATTTGTGACCAGCGACAGTTTCCCGATGATGCCAGAACGCATCCTGGCGGAAGTGCGCGAGGTGCTGCCGCACGATGCCTTCATCACCACCGATGTGGGTTGGAACAAGAACGGCGTCGGCCAGCAATTCCCGATTTACACCCCCGGCAGCATCCTGACTCCTGGCGGTTACGCCACCATGGGCTTCGGTGCACCCGCCGCGTTGGGCGCCAAGGTGGCTCATCCCGACCGCGTGGTCGTAGCCTTGGTCGGTGATGGCGGTTTCGGCCAGAACCCGGCACTGCTGGCAACGGCAGTGGAAGAGAATATTCCGGTCGTATGGGTGGTGATGAACAATTTCGCCTTCGGCACCATCGCCGGATTGCAGAAAGCCCATTACGGCACCACCCTCGGTACCATATTCCGTAAGGATGGCAAACCCTATCAAGCCGATTTCGCCGCCGTGGCACGCGCTTACGGTGCGGAAGGGGTAAAAATCGAATCCGCCGCCGAATTCAAGGGTGTCTTGGAACAGGCGGTGCGCTCCGGCAAGCCGTTCGTGATCGATGTCGCGATGAAGAACAATCCAGTGCCCACCACCGGCCATTGGAACATTCTCGACATCTACTCACCGGATGGCTACGTTTCCCACGTCAGTACCGACTAAGCTTGCTCCAAACGGCGCGCAAACCTGCCGCCGTTCATCAGTTGGATACGACAACAATAACTCGATGATCGCTTTGAAGCGGCGCGCAAATGCGCCGCAGTGAGTCAACGAGATACAACAACAATTCATGATGACCTTGAAGTGTGGTGGGCCAATCGTCCACCGTACTTCACGGCCAAAGGAGGTTGCATGACAACCGGTGTGAGCGCGGACATCATCACCACGATGATGGACGGCTATTTCAAATTCCTCAAAATGGTCATCGCCATTTGCTTGCTGGTGATGGTGGTGTTGGTGTTCGGTAACGTGGTGCTGCGTTACGCCTTCAATAGCGGAATATCCCTGTCGGAAGAACTTTCACGCTGGTTTTTCGTCTGGATGACCTTCATCGGTGGCTTGGTTGGTTTACACGAGCGCAGCCATCTCGGCTTCGACATGTTTGTCAATCACCTAGCTCCACTCGGTAAAAAAATCTGTCTGGTCATGTCCTTAGGACTGATGATCTTTTGTTGCCTGATTCTGCTGCAAGGCAGCTGGGAGCAGACGATCATTAATTTGGAGGTACGCGCTCCGACTTCCGGATTATCGATGGCGTTTATCTACGGCATGGGGGTGTTTTTCGCCATCAACGCGCTGATCGTGCTGCTGCTCGATCTGTACCGCGTCCTGTTCGGTCGGATGTCGGATGCCGAATTGGTCATGGTTAGAGAAACTCAGGATCAACCTGAAGAATTGCCGCACGACGTGGCAGACGATAAAAAAACCTAAGCCGGGGAGACCGCTATGACGATTATTGTTTTTCTCAGCGTGTTGCTCGGCACGATGTTGCTGGGTGTGCCAATCGCCTTCGCTTTGCTGTTGAGCGGTCTGGCGCTGATGGTACATATGGATATGTTTGACTCGCAGATTCTGGCACAGAATCTTATCAACGGAGTGGACAGCTTCCCTCTGATGGCGGTGCCGTTTTTCATGCTGGCCGGAGTCGTGATGAACGTCGGTGGTTTATCCAAGCGCATCGTCAATCTGGCGATGGCACTGGTAGGCCATGTGCGCGGTGGCCTGGGCTATGTGGCGATCATGGCTTCGGTGATCATGGCCTCGCTATCCGGTTCGGCGGTGGCCGATGCGGCAGCACTGGGCGCACTCCTGATCCCGATGATGGCGGCCAGCGGCCATAACCTCGGTCGCTCCTGCGGCCTGATCGCGGCGGGCGGCATCATTGGCCCGATTATTCCACCCAGTATCGGTTTCATCGTGTTCGGCGTCGCAACTGGCGAGTCGATTTCCAAATTGTTCCTGGCAGGCATCGTCCCTGGAGTGTTGTTGGGTACTGCGCTGGTGATGACCTGGTGGTTCGTAGCGCGGCAGGACAACATCAAGCCGCCACCGAAAAAATCGCATAAGGAAGTCATTGCGACCTTGGTCGATGGTGTTTGGGCTTTGGTGCTACCGTTCATCATCGTATTTGGTTTGAAGTTCGGCATTTTCACCCCCACTGAGGCAGGCGTCGTAGCGGCGGTGTATTCGTTGTTCGTAGCCGTATTTGTGTATCGCGAACTGAAACTGAAGGACTTAGTGCACGTCTTCGTGGCGGCAGCCACAACCACAGCAGTGGTGATGTTCTTGGTCGGCTCGGCGATGGTATCGGCTTGGTTGATCACCGTAGCGGACCTACCCGGTCAGTTGATCGAGTGGCTTCAGCCGATGATGGATAGCCCGCGTTTATTGGTCGGGGTCATCATGGTAGTGATCGTGGCCGTCGGCATGACCATGGACATGACGCCGATCATCCTGATCTTGGCGCCGGTGCTTACGCCGCTGGTTAAAGAGGCGGGCGTCGATCCAATTTATTTCGGAGTAGTGTTCATCATCAACACCGCCATTGGTTTGATTACCCCTCCGGTCGGTACCGTACTGAACGTGGTAGCGGGAGTTGGAAACGTCAAGATGGATGTGCTGGTCAAGGGTCTCTGGCCTTTCATTCTGGCCGAACTGGTAGTACTAGCCCTGCTGATTTTATTCCCAGCCATCGTGACCGTACCGGCTCATTGGTTCTATCACTAAAAAGGAGAGAAACCCATGACTACCCAACAAATCAGCCGACCCTCGGTCTTATGTGGGCTGATCGGTGCTGGCGTGCAACAATCCCGAACCCCGCGCATGCACGAACAGGAAGGCCAGGAACAAGGTCTGCGTTACGTCTATAAAATCATCGATCTCGAACAATTGAATTTGGGGACCGAGGCGCTGCCTGATCTACTCACCGCCGCTGAGCGGATGGGTTATTGCGGCCTCAACATCACCCATCCCTGTAAGCAGTTGGTGATTCCGTTGTTGCATGAGCTGTCTGAGGATGCCAGCGCACTCAATGCGGTCAACACGGTGGTACTCAAAAACGGGCGACGGATTGGCCATAACACCGATTGCTCGGGTTTTGCCGAAGGCTTCAAACGCGGCTTGCCGGATGTGGAGCGCCGCCGCGTGGTGCAATTGGGTGCAGGTGGCGCGGGGGCGGCAGTCGCTCACGCCGCCTTGCTGCTCAAGGTGGAAAAGTTGGCCGTGCACGATATCGATCCGGCCAGGGCCAAAAATATCGTCGATGGCCTCAACGCCCGCTTCGGCGCGGAACGGGCCGAAGTCTGCACCGATCTGCAAGCGGCGATGGCACAAGCCGATGGTTTGATTCACGCCACCCCGATCGGCATGGCCAGCCATCCGGGCCTGCCTCTGCCTGCCGAATATCTGCAACCTCGGCAGTGGGTGGCTGAAATCGTTTATTTCCCCCTGGAAACTGAGTTACTGAAAGTTGCCAAGGCCAAAGGCTGCCGTACCTTGAGTGGCGGCGGCATGGCTGTTTACCAAGCGGTCGGTGCGTTTCAACTGTTTACCGGTGTCGAACCAAACGCCGAGCGCATGACCCGCCATTTCGCGTCGATGGGCGCATAAGAGCATCACCCTGAATCAGAGGAGGTTTTTAATGATAAATTACACGAAAATCAATAAATTAATCTTAAGGCCGATCAGCATATTGGCGCTGTCCGTTTGCATCTTCGGCAACGCCAACGCGGAAATTCGTGACCAAAAATTCAAAATTGCGATTGCGGTCAACGCGGGCACTGCCCATTACGACGCTGGTGTCAAATTCACCGAGCTTTTAAGCGAGAAAAGCGGCGGCAAGATGCAGGCTAAGCTGTTCGGTGGCGGCTCGCTGGGTAAGGATATCGCCGTAGTGTCTTCGATGCAGGGCGGCGTCATCGCCATGGGCATCATGAACGCCAATCTGTTGACCGGTCTGGTCAAAGATTTTGGTGTATTGGATTTTCCTTTCGCCTTCGCCAACGAACAAATCGCTTACAAGGTATTGGACGGCGAATTTGGAACCAAACTGAGCAATAAACTGCTGGAAAAAGGCCTCGTCAACTTGGGCTACTGGGAAATGGGATTTTTGAATTATCACACCGGTACCCGTCAAATCAAGAAACTGGAAGATATCGCTGGACTTAAGATTCGGGTGACCGAGACACCGTTGCAAATCGATTTTCAAAACATGCTGGGTGCCAACGCGGTACCGATTGCCTATGTCGAACTCTATACTGCGCTGGAACAGCACACCGTGGACGGCGGTACTCAGACTCTGATCAATCTGAAAGCCGCCAAACTCTACGAAGTGCAAAAGTATGTGACCATCACCAACCACATGTATAACCCCCAGATGTTGTTGATGAGTAAGAAGACCTACGACAAGCTCAACGACGACGAAAAGAAGGTCTTGCAGGAAGCCGCCTTGGAAGCACGCGACTATCAGCGCCAGCTCTCGCAGAAGTACAGCGCCGAAGCATTGGAATTTCTTAAGGCCAACCTGACGGTTGACGTGATGCCGCCAGAAGAACTGGCCAAGATGAAGGAAAAATCTAAACCATTGATCGAAAAATACAGCAAGGAGTACGGTGAAGAGACGGCTAAAGAGATGTACGAAGCGATCGAAAAAGCCAGTAAAGCACCCTGATAGCTTTTCTTAACGGCATTCTCGCTTGCTTTCAAGGGTAAACGTCTCTTTGGGGTAGTACTTCTGACACGGAAGTACTACCGCTCTTTTTGGCTCAAATGACACTGACACCGACACGATCATCCTAACTTTAGTTTCAGAACTTGATTCTATTTTTCTTGCGACCTGGCAAATCTTTGCTAAAATGAAATCATGTTCTTTCAAGCAGAACTGCTTGACCCACGATCCCGACTTATAGCTCCAGCGGAATAGGGTTGAGGCAGTCGTGACGGAGATCAAACGCGGATGCCGCTGATCGAGGCGCTTCCCAAATATGGCCACTATATCAATGGTGCGATGATTCCACCGGCGTTAGGGGATTATTTTCCAACGGAAAATCCCTACAGTGGCGAACCGTGGGCGTTGATCGCGCGCGGCGGCAAAGTGGATGTGAATGCTGCGGTAGCCGCTGCCACCTGCGCTTTTGCCGGTGAGTGGGCAAAACTAACGCCGAGTAGGCGCGGCAAGCTGCTTCGTCGCTTTGCCGATTTACTGATCGACCATGCGCAGCGCATCGCTGAAATCGAGCGGCGTGACAACGGCAAACTGGCCGCCGAAGTGGTCACCCAGATGCGCTACCTAGGCGACTACTTTCATTACTTTGCCGGACTTGCTGACAAAATTGAAAGTCGGGTCATCCCCACCGACAAACAGGGCGTGCTGTTTTGCTACACCCGCTACGAGCCGAAGGGCGTAGTCGCCATCATCACCCCGTGGAATTCGCCGCTGACACTGACCAGTTGGAAACTGGCCCCCGCGCTGGCAGCAGGCTGTACGGTCGTCATCAAACCGTCCGAATACACCTCTGCTTCTACCCTGGAAATGGCGGTGTTATTTGGCGAGGCGGGCTTTCCCAAAGGCGTGGTCAACGTCGTAACCGGTTTTGGTGATGAAGCGGGTGCTCCACTGGTCGAGCATCCCGACGTAGCCCACATTGGATTTACTGGCAGCGAACTGGCTGGCCAAAAAATTTATCAAGCAGCGGCGCGCGGACTAAAAACGGTGACGCTGGAATTGGGCGGTAAATCTGCCAACATCGTATTCGATGATGCCGACTTGGATCAGGCGCTTAAGGGTGCTGTTTCCGGTATCTTCTCTGCCAGCGGACAGAGCTGTCAGGCTGGATCGCGGCTACTGTTACAAAGCAGCATCCACGACGAATTCGTCCACCGCCTAGTTGCACTCGCACGTCAGGCCAAGCTCGGTGATCCTGCCGATATTTCCACGCAGATCGGCCCCATCGCCACTCGGCCTCAATTTGAAAAAGTGCTGCGCTACATCCAAATCGCCAAGGCTGAAGGCGCAGTCTGCGCGCTCGGCGGCAAGGCGCGGCCCGATCTTGGCCAGGGCCAATTCATTGAACCGACTATTTTCACGGGGGTCGATAACCGCATGCGGATCGCCCAAGAAGAAATTTTTGGGCCGGTATTGTGCGTGATTCCATTCGAGGATGAGGATGATGCCATTCGTATTGCCAACGACAATCGTTACGGCTTGGCTGGGGCTGTCTGGACGCGCAGCTTACAACGCGCCTTGATGGTCACCGAAAAACTCAAAGCGGGCACGGTGTGGGTCAACAATTACCGTGCCACCAGCTTCACCGCGCCATTTGGCGGTTACAAGCATTCCGGCATTGGCCGCGAATCCGGCATGGACGCTGTGCGTGAATATCTTGAAACCAAGTGCGTCTGGGTATCGACTGATTTGGATGTCGCCAATCCCTTTATTCGCCGCTGATTCTATTTTTGCTTTGACTTTGCCCACCACTCTAAGGAGAACTCCAGCATGGCTACTGATTCCACCGATAAAAAAGGTCTAACCCCCGAACAGCAACAGGAACTGGATGAGGTATTCGCACGCGCCAGCAAGGCACTCGCCACTATCGAAAGCTACGACCAACAACGCATCGACCGCTTGTGTCAGGCGGTGGCATGGGCCGTATCTAATAAGAAGACCTTTACCCGGCTCGTTGAAATGGGCATCAACGAAAGCGGCTTGGGAGATGCCGAAAGCCGCATGGGTAAGCGGATGAAAATTCGGGGCGTGCTACGCGATGCGCTGCGGCAAAAGAGCGTCGGTATCATCGAGGAAATCCCGGAAAAAGGCATCGTCAAATACGCCAAACCGGTCGGGATCATCGCCTGCATCGTACCGACCACCAATCCGGATTTAACACCAGCGGGCAATGCCATTTATGGCATCAAAGGCCGCAATGCCGTCATCTTCTCGCCCCATCCGCGCTCGAAGAAAACCTCGTTCGAAACCGTGCGGCTGATGCGCGAAGCACTGGAGAAGGAAGGCGCGCCCGCCGACATTCTGCAATGCCTGACCAAGGTGAATATTCCGATGTCGCAAGCGTTGATGGCGCGTGGCGACTTGATTATCGCCACGGGCGGTCAACCGATGGTGCGTGCTGCCTACAGCTCGGGAACACCTGCCTACGGCGTCGGGGCTGGCAACTCGACGATGATCATCGACGAAACCGCCAACATCCAGGAAGCAGCCCGCAATACTCGCCTCTCTAAGACTTCCGATTTCGGCTCCGGCTGCTCCGCCGACGGTAATCTAATTATCGAGGAAAGTATTTTCGACAAGCTGGTAGAGCAGCTGCAAGTCGAAGGCGGCTATCTGTGCAACGACCAAGAAAAAGCCGCGCTGCGCAAAGCGATGTGGGACGATGAGCATCACCGCACCTCCGACACCGTTGCTATCGCACCGCAACAGTTAGCCAAGATAGCCGGTTTCAGCATCCCAGCCGATCGCAAATTCCTGATCGTCTACGGTGATGGCATCGGCAAGGAACATCCGTATTCCGGTGAAAAGCTGACCACACTGCTGGCGGTATATAAATACAAGGGCTTCGATCAAGCCTTAAAGATGATGCGAGCGGTCTACGAAGTCGGTGGTAAGGGCCATTCCTGCGGCATCTACTCCTTCAATCAGGATCATATCCACGCGCTGGCGCTGGCCGCGCCGGTATCGCGGATCATGGTGCGCCAGCCACAGTCCAAGGCCAACGCTGGTGCGTTCAACAACGGTATGCCGATGACTTCCAGCCTCGGTTGCGGTACTTGGGGCGGCAATATCATTTCGGAAAACGTCCACCTCAAGCACTACATGAACACCACTTGGGTATCAATACCGATCAAGGAAGACAAGCCTTCCGATGCCGAATTGTTCGGTGACTTTTACGATCCCGAACTGGAAGCCGAAGAAACCATCACCACCTAATCGCGTTTCAAATCCCCCCTAACCCCCCTTTGCTAAAGGGGGGAACTGAACAGTTAACATAAAAAGGTGGCCAGATGGCCGCTCCCCCCTTTGAAAAAGGGGGGACTGAGCAATTAACGCAAAAAGGCGGCCAAATGGCCGCTCCCCCCTTTGAAAAAGGGGGGCTGGGGGGGATTTCACACCAGCGACGAGACTCAAATCCCCCTAACCTTTTTGCTAAAGGGGGGACTGAGCAATTAACGCAAAAAGGCGGCCAGATGGCCGCCTTTTTTATTTCTGCGGGAGCACAATCGCTCATCTTCTCCCGTTCGCTCCCCGCAACGGCAAACTGCGGCGTAGCACCTGATCAGTGACCCATTTCACCGAGCGACGCGCTTGCTCCAAGACAAATCGCGGCGGTAATTGCTGGTAGTCGTCGTTGAAAATCAGAAAGCTGAAATCGCCGCGATAACCGATGCGATCAATTCGACGCAGAATTTCTGCGAGTCGCGCCGTATGCACACCCTGGCCCGGAAACACCCGCATGTGGATGGCTCGATCACGCAGTTCCGTGCGATTGTGAAATTCAAAGACACTGAAATCGGCTAGTTGCACTAGGGCGATCTTGTCTGGATCGATTTCGTCGATCACATCGACGGCCGATTGATCGGCCAGAAAATGAAAGGTGTCCAGTACCAAACTGAAATTGGCGTGATTGACTGCATCCACCATATCCCAAGCGTCTTGCACGCTACGGGTAAAACGCCCCCACGGCACCGCTTTGTAACCGATCCGCACCCCCATCGGTACCGCTAGATTGGCGAGCTTGCGCAGATCCTGCTCCAAGATTTCGTCGCTCTTGTCCGGTAGTTGGTTGGTGGCCGAACACACGATGAGCAACGGAGAGCCGACCGCTTTGCACAATGACAGATGCGCCTTGATCAGATCGACCTTGTAATCGTGCTGGGTACCGGTCAGACCTTCGTAGTCGCGGAT
>JACSSB010000038.1 GCA_014879435.1 Phycisphaerales bacterium | reverse complement strand
CCCGACCCGGATGCTGACCGCTCAGAACCGTGTCACTCTTGCCGCTGGACCAGGGGCAGGGATCAATCCGCCCACGGCGCGTTGTACCACCTCGGCAGTTTTCCGCGACCAGCTTTGCACCACCCGATTCCGATCATGACCTTCGTTGACTTCAATCGCCGAGACGATGACTTCCGCCAATTTGGTGTGATCGGATAGACCGATCACCCGCTGTCCGAGTAGATCGGTCCAGCGATTGCGTACCCCGTGCGGATCGCTACGGGCGTGCGATCCTTCCTCGATGATGACGTGAAAGACGTGGTACATGCGGCTGACCATGGTCAAGAGATCCTGAGAGCTGAAGTCGCGTTGCGGTCGGTCGCCGATGAAGCGGGCAATGGCGCTGGCTGGTAGATCACGCGGTGGTTCCTCGTCGCCGACGGTGAACAGATAGCCTTTTTTGCCGCGCTTCTCGAAGCAATCGATAGAGGTGTGCAGCGCCGCGAAATACCAGGGCAGGGTGTAGGATTCGCAGCGATTGCCGCCGCCACCCTTTTCCAGCCAGATCTTTTCCAATTGTCGGGCGATGCGGATATCGGCCTCGAATTGGGTCACTTGCAATGGTGCTTGATCGCACACTACATCGCCGATACCAGCGCACAAAATGTGCGGATCAGAGACCGGGCGACGGGCCAAAATCTCCTCAACTAGCGTACCCAATCCCTGGCGGGCCAGAGCATCGGCGATCATACCCATCGATCCAGTCACGTCCAGGCCGACTACGATGGCGGTCGATGCTGGATTCAGATCGGAATCCCGCGATTCGCGCAGGGCAACACCAAAGGGATTGAGATCCGGGTCTATATGGCGTGCGGTGAAGACGGCATCGGTAGTCTTGCGGGCGGTTGATTTGGCGTAGCTTGTCCAATCACTGGGGTTCCAACGTGCACTTCCCATGGTTGTTCTCCTTTTCGGTTCAGTAAAGATCTTGGCGAGTGAGATCCAGCTCGACGAAGCGGCGTTCGCCGAAGCTGGCCGGTAGTACCTGGCTTTGCCAGATGTGGTAGTCATCCAGCGCACAAGCACCCGATGGCAGGCGTAGCCAGTCGATCATCGGCAGCGGTGCGGCTTTTTCCCGCGCCAGTCGCACGCCGCTGATGTCTCCCAGCAGTTCCCGACCCAGTGCTCGAATCAGTTCCAGATCCGTCCGATGATCACCACAGCGGTGACTCATGACCTCGGCTGGAGCGTATTCGACGGTGACGCTCGGGGCGGCGTGCAGCGGCTTTCCCTGCGGAACCGCGTACCACCAACCACCGAGTAGGGCACCACGGTGCGCTTGCGGCGAGATGAAATAGCTCTCGCTCGAAATGGCGTTGTGGGTGATCCCGGCGTAGTCGAGATAGCAAGCCAGATTGAGCAAGGTGCTGATAATCCAGGCGACATGGCGCGCGTCCATCCGACCGCCGTAGTGATTGAGCACATCCCGTAGCGATAGGAGATCGGGTGTTTTGCGCAGAACCAGCACTGGCCCGGCACCGGTTTCAAAGTGCCGCACGATCTCGGGTAGGCAGTGTTGGATTTCCGCCGCCATACGGGGATCGGCGCAAGGCAGGTGATCGATCATGGTGAGCGCGTTCTGAAATAGATCGGCATAGGCGGCTTCGACCAAAGTGGTTACGAAACCATCGCTAATGAATTGCCGACCGAGTTCGAAAGAGCGCTCTTGGTGATAGCGGAGTTGAAACACCGTCCCGTCGCATGCACACAGCCGCAGTTGCCCTGGCGTTTGCCAGATTCCGTCGCGCAGTTTTGCGCAGGCACAGTCGTACAGCCGACTCAGGTGCTGGAATACCTTGGTCGCTTCGGGCTGGGTGCAACGATCCGGATGCCAGAACGCGGCTAGTTTGCGAAATTCCTGGTGAAGAGCTTCCGGGGCACCGCTGAACAACCGTTCTGGTTCGGTCGGCGGGATCGCCAGTAGTGTGGCAGCGGATTGGAATAGCGCATTCATCGTATTCATCGTGGCTTATCTCCATTGGTGGAGGAGATTATCATTGTTAATTGTATTTTTCAATTAACAAACACTAAAAATCGCAAAAAAGCTACAATGATTCCTATGGTGGGGCGTACCGGTCGTGATCGGCGCTATCATCCATTAATAACGCCAGTTCTGGTTATTAATTGAAATTTAAGTAAACCACCGGCTTTGCCGGTGCGACTAGAACAGGCTCTGCCGTTCCGGCGT
>JACSSB010000018.1 GCA_014879435.1 Phycisphaerales bacterium | reverse complement strand
CTGACCGTCACCATCAAAGAGTCGAGAAAACTGGCCCAATCTCGATCAGGAGTACGGTAATGCACCATCAGTAGGAGGGCGAGTGCTAGACAGGGATAGACCGACAGATACAGTAGATCGGCAATCGATGGGTAGGGAAGCGCAATCCCAAAAAACGTATTGTAGTTATAGGCAACGATATCCCCGGCGATAAACAGCATCTGTCCTAGCGCAAGGAGATACCAGGGAGCCCGATGCCGTGGTCGATGGAGTTCGACCGCCACCATGGTCAAGAGCGGTGATGAGATGCCAATTGCGTTAAACCAATAGCTATCATGCGCTACCGTGTAGTACAAGATCGTGGCCAGCGCCACCAATCCTCCATAAATGATCCAGAGCTGGTTTTTCATGGCACTGCTTTATCCTGTTCGCAACCGCCGTCGCATTTCATCATCACCGCATTGAATCACCTAATGATCAGGCACCGCGTGATGTTGTCTTGCCACTGCGGGCATGATTTGCTCCGCCAACCGAATCCCAGGTAGAAACAGGAAAGCCAGGGTGATGACCGCACCCAGAACACCAGCGCCGATCAAAGTCGGCCGCACACCCAACAGTTCGGCAACCGGCCCTGCCAGCGCATAGGATACGGGCATCAAACCAATCGAAACAAACCAGTCCACGCTGGAGACCCGCCCGAGCAACCGAGAGGGTACGAGCAATTGTTTAGTGGTAATCCACACGATCAAGCCCGCACTTTCAAATAGGTTGAAGATAAAACAAGCGATCATCGCTTCCCAAGGGACTCGCGCAATGCCATAACCGGCGACCATGAGCGTCGCAAGGCTCCAGGAGACGTAAACGAAGCACATATTACGTGCGGGTAGTCCACGCTGCGCCATAATCAGGGAAGCAGTGACGGCACCCACGCCTCCCGCTGCGAGTACCATACCCAGATCACCGGCATGACCGCCGAGCTCATTCTTTACCATATAGGGTAGCAGTACTTCCGCAGGCCCTAGAAAGATGAGATACGCCAATGTGGCGGCCAGGAAGGTGCCCCACAACCAAGTTCGCGACCAGACGAAGACCAATCCCTCACGGATCTCGGCCCAGAGCGACGAAGATCCCTCCTCCTCATCTTTCCACTCACGCTGCACGATCTTGCCGAGCCGAATGAGACAGATGGCGGAGATTGCAAAGGTGATCGCATCGATGATGAAGGCCCAACCGATTCCAAAACTCGCGATGATCCAGCCACCCAAAGCCGGACCGATGAGCCGGGCTGCCGTGGGGCGCACGAACTGATCGAGAGAATTGGCTTGGGCTAACAACGCTGTTGGTACCAGCTCGGGTACGACCGCGTCGAAGGCGGGTCCAAAAAATGCGGAACCCGCACCATAGATGGCGGCGATCACCGTCATATGCCAGATTTCCAGTATGCCCAACAGCGACAAGGTACCCAGGACAGTCAGCGCCATGCCCCGCACCAGATCGGCGCCGAGCATGACCCAACGCCGATCAAAGCGATCACTGACCGCTCCCCCAAGCAACAAGAGAAGGAAATGTGGGATCGACATCGCCATCATGGTGATCCCAAGCGCTGTCGGCAGGTTCGACAACTCATAGACCTGCCAGGCGATTGCCACCAGCGTGATGCCATCGCCAATCAGTGAGATGGTCATTCCGGTCCATAGCAACCGAAAGCCCGGAAGTCGAAGCGGCACCAGAAGCTTCATATGCGATGGCATCCGCATCGTTTCCGCATAGACTCTCCTCTTGCAGCAACCAGGAGGAACTCATTCTTGGCAAACCGCATATCCATGTTAGCGGGTCTGCTGTAGCGCAAATCGTGCGCGCAAGGCGGTGAGTACTTCAATCAGATGATCGACCTCTTCATCTGTATTTGCCGCAGTGACCTGAATGCGAAATCCAACTTCATTCCTGGGCACTAGCGGAAACGCCGCCATAGTCAGATAGGCGCCGTGTTCAAATAAAAAGCGGCCGGCCGGATCGATTTCCTCGTGATCTGCCAAGGGAACCTCGATGATGGGCAATCCCGATTCATTGGGGGTTTTGATCGCAAGCTCGCCAAGTCCATCCAAAATACGCATCGTCTTTCGCCATACCTGGGCACGCACTTCATCGCCCCGCTCACGATTGACTTTTAGTCCCGCCAGGGTCGATGCCAGCGACGCCACCGGTGATGGCCCGGAATAGAGGTAAGGAGGAGCGAGCACTTTGAGCGCTTCCTTCAACCG
>JACSSB010000342.1 GCA_014879435.1 Phycisphaerales bacterium | reverse complement strand
GACCGACCAAGCGGGAAAATGGAATTTTGTGTGCATCATGCACTATCCTTTATAGTTCACGAAGTTGGCAATAAATTAAACGATAGCAAAATACTACAGGAGTTCCTCCATGGGCTTTCTCGCCGGCAAACGTGCCCTCATTCTGGGCATCGCCAGCAACCGTTCCATCGCTTGGGGCATCGCCCAGGCCATGCGCCGGGAAGGTGCCGAACTGGCTTTCACCTATCAAAACGACAAACTGCGGCCCCGCGTCGAGAAGATGGCCGCCGAATTGGACAGCACCCTCACCTTCCCTTGTGAAGTGGAACAAGACACCGAAATCGATGCTTTGTTCGAGGCACTTCGGCAGCACTGGGACAGCCTGGACATCATCGTGCATTCGGTGGCTTATGCCCCGCGTGAGGCGCTGGAAGGTGATTTTCTGGAAGGAATCAGCCGCGAAAACTTTCGCATCGCCCATGATATCAGTGCCTACAGTTTCGTGGCGCTGGCCAAGGCCGCCCGACCGCTGATGCAGGGACGAAACGGCGCATTGATCGCGATGACCTATTTGGGCGGAGTACGTGCGGTGCCCAACTACAATGTCATGGGTCTGGCCAAGGCTAGCTTGGACGCCAGCGTCCGCTACTTGGCACAGACGTTGGGACCGGAAGGAATTCGGGTCAATGCCATTTCCGCCGGGCCGATCCGCACGCTGGCAGCGTCTGGCATCAAAAACTTCCGCAAGATGCTGGATACTTTCGAGCACACTGCACCACTGCGCAAGTGCGTCACCATCGAGGAAGTCGGTAATGTAGCGGCCTTTCTCTGTTCCGACTTGGCCTTGGGTGTCACTGGCGAAATCATGTATGTGGACGGTGGATTCAACACCGTCGCCTTAGGGAATCCTGAATAAAATCAGGCCTTGGACCGTTCTGGTCCAAGGCCTGATTTGCGTATAGCACCGAGGTTTCGATGACGACCTACAATCGGTCGGAATAAATCACCACCTTGGTCTTACTCCGTACACTGTCCAGCAATTGCGCAAATTGTTTCGACCCGGTTTGCTGTTCCAGTTGCTGGGTCAGTGTTTTACGTTCGTCCTCGCTCAGCGCATCCAACTGGCCAGACACCACGCGCGCGACTTCAAACACGGACTGATCGCCGTTAGCCAGCGCCGTTGAACCCAGCGCCACTTGATCGGCTTGCGGATGTGGCAGGCGAAATGCAGCTTCCAGGATTGTGCCATCTACCGATGAGGCATCGCGACCCACCAAACCGGCATTTTTGTATTCGCCACCAAATTCTGTTGCTAGCGTCTGCAAATGCTGACCCTGAGCGGCACGCGCCCGCAGCGCCTCGATATCCTTGCCCAAGGATTCAACGGCTTGCTGTCGCTGCAGCAGCTTGGTGATGTCCTCACGTGCTTCTTCTAAGGTACGCGGAGTCGCTTCCTTGTGTTCCTTGACCCGAATCACTACTACATGGCCCGGCTCCAGCTCGATGGGCTCGCTGTTCACACCGCGCTTGAGTACATCCTCTCCAAATGCGCTGTTAATCACCTTGGTGTCAGCAACGATCTCTTCGCCTCCTCCCTGACGGCTGAACCAAACACTTTCTTGCACTGGCACACCCAAGGCCGTAGCCGTCGGATCTAAATTGTCGGGATGTTCGTAACTTAGATTGGCCAATGTTTGGCTGATCTCATAAAAGCGGTTTTCGGCCTGCTGATGGCGTAATTCCTTGGCCACAGTCTCGCGTACTTCCTCAAATGGCTTCACTTGCGCTGGCGTAATACGATCCAAGCGAATGATGTGGAATCCAGACGGCATACGCACAGGATCGCTGACATTACCGGGTTCTTGCAGCGCGTATAAAGCCTTTTCGAACGCGGGGCTGGTGAACATGCCGGATGTGATTACTCCTAAATTGCCACCCTCCAACCCGCCGGATTGATCAGATTGTGCTTCCTGCAAAGCCTCATCGAATTTCTTGGCACCAGAATGAATACTATTTGCGATCTGCTGCGCCTGAGCACGCGCCTTCTCCACCTGAGCCTCATCCGCATTGGGTGGCAATTTGACCAGAACGTATGAAGCGGAACGCTCTTCGGGCTGACCGTACTTGGCGATCTGTTCCTGATAGCTGGCGCGTAACTGCTCTTCGTCGATTTCGATACCCTGGGCGATTTGTGCCTGATTTAGTTCGATGAACTGCACCCGCACCTGCTCGGGATTGACGAAGCGATCTTTATTTTGCTCAAAGTA
>JACSSB010000163.1 GCA_014879435.1 Phycisphaerales bacterium | reverse complement strand
ATCTACACCTATACCCAAATTCCTGGTGCGGACGGGCCTGCCCTGCGCTTGGTGGTCATTTCCATCCTGCTAGCTCTGGCAGCGCTGTGGCTGAGCGAGCTCGGTGCGCGACGGGTGGAGCGGATACTGGGGAATCAGCGGGTATGACGATAATTTTTCAGATTGCCGCCACCCGCCGCAGACTGCTGATGTCACGCCGAGGTGGTTCACCGAACAGTCGTTTGTATTCGCGGTTGAACTGGGTGGCACTCTCATAACCTACGGCAGAACCGGCGCTGGAGGCGTTTTCCTCACCGGAGAGCATGAGGCGCTGGGCCTCGTAAAGTCGTAGCTGTTTATGAAATTGCAGGGGACTGAGACCAGTCGTTTCCTTGAAATAGCGGTGAAAGGTAGAAGTGGCCATGTGCACTTTGGACGCCAGTGCATCTACCTGAAAAGTATCGCGGTAGTTTTCTCGTAGCCAGATGACGGCTCGAGCGATCTGAGAACCGTGGGAACCATAGCTGTTGAGTTGACGCAGATAGCGCCCTTGAGGGCCGCTAAGCAGGCGATAGTGAATCTCCTGGATGACTATCGGTGCGAGAATCTCAATCTGTTCCGGGGTATCGAGCAAGGACAACAGACGCACCAAAGCATCGAGTAGCTCAGGCGGCGCGTCCTCTACGAAAAGCCCGCGCAGCGAAGCTGCTCCGTCTTCCGCCATCGGCGGTATTTTCGCTACCAGTTGGGCGAGCAGTGGCGGATCGAGTTCGAGGGCAATGGCGAGAAAAGGACGTTCGACCGAGGCTTCGAGGATATGAAAAGAACTGGGTACATCCACGCCGACCACTAGGCATTGGCCCTGCCGATAGGTGCAACTGCTGGCACCGATGATTCCTTTTTTCACCCCCTGCACAACCACTCCCAATGACGGGCGATAGAAACAGGGCGGCCGCTGCTGGTCGATATCGTGACGGCCAATGTTCAGACCCGGCACGGTCGTTGGGAACACACCCGCTTCTGGCATCCGCTGTAGCAGTATTTCCTTCAGGCGCTCGTTCAATGCCTCCCGCCGTGCCTGCTGATCTTGGTCTGGGTGTTTATGCGTATGCAGGTTCATGATCGCCTCCCTAATCCTCCCATCTTCTTTGTATATCTGAAATTTCCTCTTGTAAAGGATTTGAGAGAATCAGGCAATTATTAGATAGGATCATATCTGTTTTTAACTGACTGAAAAAACTATCTTAAGTCAACACTTGATTATGAGAATAGATATCGCCAGTACAGCCTGAAACTGTCAAAAAGATATCCAGAGTTAATTTCTATTTTCATCGTCGGCAAAAAAGGAGCCTCGTCATGAAGCAGATCCACATCATCCACCACCCCCGCCGCATCTTTCTGAAAAGCACGGCTCTCGGTCTGGCCGCCTGTGCCTTTCCCGGTGGGATCAACCGGGTACTGGCCGCCTCATCCGGTGGAGGGAAAACCCTGGTGGTCTACTTCAGTTGGCCGGAAACCCTGACTGCTCACAACATGACGGAAGAAGAGGAGAACAGCACCGTAGTCATCAATGGCAAGGTGCTGGGCAACACGCAGTATGTGGCGATGGTGATTGCCGAAGCGACCGGCGCGGAGCTCTTCCGCATCGAGCCACTGAAACCCTACCCCATGGAGCACAAGCCCCTCATCGCGCAGGCGAAAAACGAGCAGAGGCGGAACTATCGCCCGGTCATGGCTAAGCCGCTAGAGAATTTGCAGCGCTACGACACCATTTTTCTCGGCTATCCCAACTGGTGGGCCGACCTGCCGATGATCCTCTATACCTTCCTCGAACAGCATGATCTCTCCGGCAAGACCGTCATCCCGTTTAGCACCCATGGTGGCAGTGGTTTTTCTGGAACCATCCACACCATTGCCGATTTACAGCCGAAAGCGACGGTAGTGCGCGACGGCTATACCGTTGATCGGGATGTGGTAGCGGAGGCCGCCCCGCAAGTAATCGATTGGGTCAAACAAGTCGCTTAAGTGGAAACGCTCATCCGTGGAGACATTGCATGAATGCGAACATCCCCTTGCGCCTGCTGATCGACCTCGTATTACTAGTCACCTTTCTGCTGGCTCAAGCCAATATTTTCACTGCTAACCGTTTCCATGAATGGAGCGGAGTCTTTTTGCTGCTGATGATCTCACTGCATGTTGTCATCAACCGGCGTTGGTTTCTGACTCTGTTCAAAGGCCATTACCCGATACAGCGTGGCAGCAATCTACTGATCAATCTGTTGCTCGTCGTGCTTTTTGCCACGCTCACATGGGGTGCCTTTTTCATTTCCCGCACGGTGTTTAGCTTCGCGGGCGTGGAAGGAAACCGCTGGCTTTTACAGATGCATGCCACGCTGGCCTGCTGGCTATTGGTGGTGATGGGTATCCATGTTGGCTTTTTCTTAGAACGCATCCAGAGCTGGCTCTACCGTCTGTGGCCAGGGTTTTCCTGGGGGAAGCACTCTCCCCGTTGGAACCTTTTCTTGCAAACTCTGCTGGTTGGCTGCGGCGTGTACGCATCGTTCGAACAGGGGATGGGAGCCAAACTCTTGCTGCTACCGAGCGAGGAGGACTACTACTTACTGGATCAGTCGATGGCGGCCTTTTGCCTGCTGAACATGGCAATTTTTGCTATGTACGCCATTTTGACGAAATGGCTGCTGCATTTTTTCAAGCATCACAGTGCGAGAAATGCCTCACCAAAAGAATCGTATCGCTTAAAAAACCGAATACTTGCACAAAACGAAGTCAGTGCTGAGAAAATCAGGAAAGAATCAGGGAAAAAGGTGTTTGGTTTCACAAGCACCCTATGTCGCAACACATGCAGAAATGCCAATTTTTCATAAGAATCAGAAAAATGAATCGTGATACAACCTCGACCCAAAACGGCCATTCGGAGCTCTTTTTCCTCATCGTCCTAGGGATGCTGATGGCCTTCACCTCGCTCTCCACCGACATCTATCTACCGGCCATGCCGCAAATGGCACGGGATTTTCAGGCCAGCGTCGAGCTGACTATCACCGGTTTTCTCATTGGCTTTGCGCTGGCGCAGATCGTATGGGGGCCAATCAGCGATCACTTCGGCCGTCGCTATCCGCTGATCGCAGGGCTACTGCTTTTTATCGTCGGCTCTGCTGGATGCGCCTTGTCGCAGACCATCGGTCAGATTGTGTTTTGGCGAGTGATCCAGGCTTTTGGCGCCTGTACCGGACCCATGCTGGCGCGGGCAATGGTGCGTGATCTTTATCAGCGCACCCAGGCGGCACGGATGCTTTCCACATTAATGGTCATCATGGCCATCGCTCCGATTATCGGGCCGCTATTTGGCGGTCAAGTGATCCGGGTATCGACCTGGCATACCATTTTCTGGTTGCTGTGTGTCATCGGTGCGGTGATGGTGGCGGCTGTTTTGCATACCCCGGAGACGCTGAGTACAGAGAAACGTGCACCTCTGGCTTTGGCAAACTCATTTCGGGTCTATTTCGGCCTATTGCGCCACACCCGTTTCATGCGCTATGTCCTCAGCCTCACCTTCTTTTATGTAGCGGCCTATGCCTTCATTGCCGGTTCCCCCTTTGTCTATATCGATTACTACGGGATTGATCCGCAGCATTACGGTTGGTTGTTTGCCATCAATATTGTAGGGGTGATGGTGATCAGCCTTTTTAACCGTCGCTTAGTGGAGCACTTTCAGCTCGATACGCTGCTGCGCTGGGCTACCTTGATCGCGGCATTGTGTGGTGTGCTTCTTGCCCTGTTCGCCAAATGGCATATCGGCGGCATATACGGTCTTGTTTTGCCGATTTTCGCCATCTTTTCCACTAATGGCATTATCGCGGCAACTTCTACGGCAGCGGCGCTTGATGAAGTACCGGTTGAGATCGCCGGTTCTGCTTCGGCGCTGATCGGTTCGCTGCAGTATGGCAGCGGCATCATCTCTTCATTGATGCTGGCGGGACTGGCCAGTGGTACGCCATGGACCATGGCTTGGATCATGGCGCTGTTTACCGTCATCAGCGCGCTGACGGCCTGGCTTCCAGAGAAAATGCTGAGCGTTTGCCGATCCCCTATATAAGGCGATTGCCCTGCACAGCACAGGACAATAGAAATAGATAAATGGAGGGGAAAATCTGCAACAAGCGTCTAGCGTAGCCACCAGCGTAGGTTTAAGCCTTGATGCGGGTCCAAAGCTCGTGATGTTCCAAGCTTATTCTCCAGCTTCACGTAGCACCTTTGTATATAAAGCATCGCCGATCCAGAATCCGGCCACACGACGGAGATCGTCTAAAAGGGGGCGGATCGACCCGATCATCTTTCTTTTTCGCGCCAGCAATAACACGCCTATCAAGCCGGTGGTGGCTAAGCCCAAGCGTTGGGCGACCATGCGACCACGACGCTCATCGATTAGCAACAATTGGGCTTTCGTTTCCGCCGCACAAGCAATCGCTTCTGCCTCACCTGGATCGAGTTCTAAACACAACGCGGCTATCAAGGGCCGATTGACGACAGCGTAACGACGAACCCAGGACGCCACGCGCACGTCCGAGGCACCCGGTGCGTCAGGATGGGTGACGGCAATTTCATGGAATACCGCATCAGGGATGGTGATCTCACCAAACAGGGCAGGCAAAAGATCGAGTCGGCTAATGCAGGCCAAATTAATGATCGGCGAGGTGTTGCTCACGATCACTTAAAGCATTTCCAATTGCTTCAAGGTGGCGATGTCCTGTTGAAATTCCAGGACATCATAATGCGGGGAGATATTTCGGCTAGCTAATAGGTGTTGGAAGGGGATAGGCTGCATCTCGGCGAGTGCAGCCGCCTGCATCAAAGTCAGCCGATCTTGCTCGAATAGCAGTACCGCTAATTCTTGTTTGAGTTCCGTCGCCGTCAGGTGTGCAGCGTAGAGGGTTTCATCGGGTATCACCACAGCCATGATTGCGATCTCGGAATTGAATGGACTCGAAAGGCACGGTACAACGCTGCATGCTGACAGCGCAAGACGTGGCCACGCACCGGATCAATCCTCCACATAACCTGATAGCCCTGTACAGACAATGCGTTTGCATTGAAGCGTAAGACATTCCGCACTCATAATTGAACAAACATCCCTTGCCTTATTCGGAGCGCGACATACCTGTTCCTCTCGAAGTCGAATCCACCTTGACCGACCGCTATCAGACCACGGTACCGGAGATCGTGCGCCGCACCCTGCGGCTGGGCAAGCGCGATAAAATCCACTACACGATTCGGCCTAACGGCGAGGTGGTGCTGACTCGCGCCGATACCTCCAAGGGTGACGATCCTGCGCTCGGTCCATTTCTAGATTTCCTGGCGCACGATCTGGCCAATCATCCCGAACGTTTGCAGGCTGTGGATGCGAGCCTCGTCCAACGCCTCCAATCACTGGTTGGCGACATCAAAGTTGATTTTGATGCTGCCTTGTCGGCAGACGACGAATGAGCGCAGGCCAACCCACCCCCTTGATCGTTCACGGCTGGACGATCTTTGCTCATCCGTTGTTCCTCGCCCAGATGGAAGCGCTCACGCAGCAAGTGGAGTCCTTCAAGCAAAAATACCCCACTGAGTACCTCAAAAAGAACGCCAGCAAGCCGATTCATACCACCATTGGCCTGCCTGAATATGTTCGATATTCCTACCGTTTAGGTCTTCAACCTAGCAAATTGCTCTGACATCTTCATGGAGGGGATGAGGTCTTCCTATTACTTCTGGCATAATCGCCCCCCTTTTGGTATTTGCGGAGATGACAGATGAATTCGGACCAGTTCGTGCAATGGTTCCGGAAAGCCGGTCCCTACATCAACGCCCATCGCGGCCGAACCTTTGTGGTGCTCTTCGGTGGCGAAACGGTCGAAGCCGATTCTTTTTCGAGTCTGGCGCAGGATCTGGCACTGCTGCACAGCCTGGGCATTCGCTTGGTGTTGGTGTATGGCGCACGCACGCACATCGAAGCCCGACTACACGAAGCAGGTCGCGAGCTGCGTTATGTCAATGGTCTGCGCATTACCGAAGCCGAAGACCTACCCCACGTCAAACAAGTCGTTGGTCGGCTGCGCATCCGCATCGAGGCCCGGCTGTCGATGGGTCTTGCCAATTCGCCGATGCACGGCGCTCGATTGCGGGTAGTGTCCGGCAATCTGATCACTGCCCGACCACTGGGCGTGCGCGATGGCATCGATTATGGCTTCACCGGTGAGGTGCGGCGCATCGATGACCGCGCCATTCGCCTGTGGTTGGATCAAAACGCCATCGTCCTGCTGTCGCCGCTGGGCTACTCGCCGACGGGTGAGATCTTCAATCTGAGTGCCGAAGATGTCGCCACCGCCACCGCCATGGCCTTGCGTGCCGATAAGCTGCTGGTGCTGGGCGAAGAACCGGAACTGTGCGATTCAAACGGCCAAGCGATTCGCCAACTCAGTCTCAGCGATGCCACCCGCTTACTAACCGAGCAACCCGCCTTACTACCCGAAAGCGCCGCACGTCATTTACGCCTAGCGCTGCGGGCCGGACAGGCCGGAGTGCGCCGGATTCATGTGCTTAACCGGCGAATCGACGGTGCATTACTGTTGGAACTGTTCACCCGCGACGGTGTCGGTGCATTGATCGCCACCGATCTTTACGAAGGACTACGCTCTGCCACAATTGATGATGTGGGTGGCGTGCTGGAATTGATCCGGCCGTTAGAGGCAGATGGCACTTTAGTGCGGCGCTCACGCGAACGGCTGGAGATGGAGATCGAACACTTCGTCCTGCTGGAGCGAGATGGCGCCATCATCGGTTGTGCTGCACTTTATCCATTTCCCGAGGAAGCCATCGGCGAGCTGGCCTGCGTCGCCGTGCATCCAGATTATCGCAACAGCGGCCGCGCCGATGCCTTACTGCACCACATCGAGCGTCGTGCCCGCGAACAGCATTTGCAACAACTGTTCGTGCTGACCACCCGCACCGCACATTGGTTTCGTGAGCATGCTTTCGAACCCGCTGAAGTCACTGATTTGCCAGTACAAAAACAAACTTTGTATAACTGGCAACGCCGCTCCAAAGTCTTTATCAAAACCCTGTAAACCGCTACGCCGCCTTTTCTGAAGAGATCTCTATGCCGAATTCTGTTACACCCTTGCGCGTTCTTCAAATCAGTGATCTGCATCTCAAAACCCAGCCCAGCAGCCAAGTCTGGGGTGTGGATGTAGATGCCGGTTTAAACGCAGTACTAGCCTGCGCTCGGGAGCGGCATCCTACGGTGGATTTGATCTTGGTCACCGGGGATCTGGTCGGCGACGAACCGGAAGCCTACCCACGGGTACGCCAAATTTTGGAACCGCTGGGCGTGCCGGTCTACTGCCTGCCGGGTAATCACGATTTTCCAGCAGCCATGGGCCAATATCTGCGCGAAGGACGGGTCCAGTGGCAACGCTATGTCTCAGTCGGCGACTGGCAATTCGTATTACTGAATTCCAGTTTTCCCGGCTCACCCGAAGGCCATCTGGCCTTCAGCGAACTGATGCTGCTGGACACGGTACTGGCAACCTCGCCTAAACATACCCTGGTTTGCCTGCATCACAACCCGCTCTCGGTCGATACCCCCTGGCTTGACACCATGACGGTTGCTAACGGCAAGGCACTGTTCACGGTGCTGGACCGCTATTCCCAAGTTCGGGCGGTGGCGTGGGGACACATCCATGCCGAATTCAGCGCCCGACGCGGCGATCTGCATTTGCTGGCCACCCCCGCAACCTGTGTGCAGTTCAAGCCGGGCACCGCCGAGCCGCAAATCGATACGCAACCACCCGGCTATCGCTGGTTCGAGTTGTACCCAGACGGCCGACTGGAAACCGGCGTGGAGCGGGTCGATCCAGCACGACACTCCTCGGACTAATCCGTCTCCGTGTGATTCCAGGTATAATGCTGCGCCATGAACCTTAAAGACGACCTCGTTCGATACTATCGTTGGCTACGCCAGTACGGCCTCAATGACTCCCACAGCGGTAACGCTTCGGTACGGGATGAGGCGGGATTCTGGATCACTCCCACCGGCTGCTGCGCCGATCTGATCAGTAGTGGCGACCTGATCGAATGCCATCTCGACGGTAAGCTCGGCAAAGACGCCTCAATGGATGCCGCCCTGCATCTTGCGGTCTATCGGGCCAATGCGGAAACCCGTGCCCTGCTGCACAGTCATGGCCCCTATTCCGTGGCGATGACTATGGATAATGAAGAATTTCTGCCCGCTGATTTCGAGGGGCAGTTGTACTTCAACCGGGTGCCGGTGTTGACCATCCCCTACGATCAATACCTCTCGCACGCCCCACGGATGGTTGCCGAAATTCTGGCGGATTATCCTATCGTTGTGGTACGCGGCCATGGCGTCTACGCCTGCGCCGCTACTCTCAATCTGGCCTATAAATGGACCTGCTCGTTGGAACTGTCGGCCAAAACCGCCTTTATCGCGCATCAGTCGGGTAAAATATAATGAAATAATGCGTTTAGCTCGCAGAAGCCCCTTCTGGAAACCGTAGCCCCCACCACGCTACCAACCAGCCCAGCGCGCCCAAGACCATCGCCAGATCGTACATCGCCACCGGCCCCATCCCCTGCCATAAATAACCGGCGGTGAGACTACCCAGCGCATTACCGGCACCGAAGGTCAGGCTGCTGTATAAAGCCTGGCCTCGCCCCTGCAACGCACCAGGGAAAAAATGATGGATCAGGTGAATGGCCACGGCATGGAACATGCCAAAGCTGAAAGCATGCAGGGTCTGTGCGAACAACAGTAAGGGTAATTCGCGGGCAAAATGCCCAATCAACCACCAGCGCAGTACCGCTAGCGCCAACGCCGTCAACAGCAGGCGACGTGCTCCAAAGCGTGGCAATAATCGGTGCATCACTAAAAACAACCCGACTTCCGCCAGTACACCCAATCCCCACAGTAGGCCGATCAGATCACGCGAATAGTGCAGTGTTTCCAGATACAGCGAGAAAAATCCGTAGTACGGCCCATGGGCTGCCTGATTGAAAAAACAAGCGGTAAAAAACACCAGCACTACCGGCTGACGTAACACACGGCCCAGCGATGGCGACTCGCCGACGACCGGCGGCACGCTTCGTTCTGGGACCAGCAAGCCATTCAGCCACAGCAAGGCGAATAACCCCCACAGCAGCGCCGGTACCACACTGATGCCCCAATGCTCCACCACCGGACCAGCTCCGACCGCCGCGCCGATAAACCCGACCGAACCCCAGAGTCGGATCTGGCTGTAACGATGGGTCTGCTCACCCAGATGATTGAGCGTCACTGCTTCGAACTGAGGCAAAGCGGCGTTCCAGAAAAAACTGAACGCCAGCATGACCAGCATCAATCCCGGATAGGAAACGCCCGCAGGATAAACTCCTGCGAACACTAATAACGCCGCCAGACATGCGCCGCGTACCACGCCCATCCGCTGACCACTGCGGTCGGCCAGCCACCCCCACAGACTGGGCGCTACCAACCTAGTCGCTTGCGGGATCGCCATCAGCTCACCGATTCGGGCTGGATCGAATCCCAAAGCTAATAAATACAGCCCCCAATACGGCAGCAACACGCCGAGAATAGCGAAGTAGAACAGGTAAAAACCGGACAGGCGTAGGTACAGACCAAACGGAAGCACGGAATTCCAGCCCAGCCCTCAGTCGGTAGAATCGCGGTGGGGTGCAGCACCCGCAATCGCTGGAGTCTCAACCCGCACATCCAGATTCTGCCCCCGATGACGCAGAGCGTGATCCATCAATACCAATGCCAGCATTGCCTCAGCGATGGGTGTGGCACGGATACCGACGCAGGGATCGTGACGACCCAGGGTTACTACCTCTACCGGTGCACCATGAATATCAATGGTGCGTCCTGGCAAACGGATACTGGAAGTCGGTTTCAAGGCGATGCTGGCGATGATCTCCTGTCCGGTGGAGATCCCACCTAACACACCGCCCGCGTTATTACTGAGAAAACCTTCGGGTGTCAACTCGTCACGATGCTCAGTACCACGCTGCTCCACACTGGCGAAACCCGCACCGATCTCCACACCCTTGACCGCGTTGATACTCATCAGGGCGTGAGCGATGTCAGCATCCAAGCGGTCGAACACCGGCTCGCCCCAACCCGCTGGCACACCGCTGGCGACCACGGTCACCCGTGCGCCGATGGAATCGCCGGACTTGCGCAACGCATCCATGAATTGCTCCAGCTCGGGAACTCGGTCGGGATCGGGGCAGAAAAAAGGGTTGTCATTCACCGTTTCCCACACCAGTCTGGCGGGGCGAATCGGCCCCAGTTGGGCCAGATAGCCTCGGATTTCTACCCCATAACGCTGCCGCAGATAGTGGCGAGCGATAGCGCCCGCCGCCACTCGTAGCGCAGTTTCTCGCGCTGAGGAACGCCCCCCGCCACGATAATCCCGAATCCCATATTTGTGATGATAGCTGTAATCGGCATGGCCGGGCCGGAAGCGGTCCATGATTTCGCCGTAATCCTTCGAGCGCTGGTCCATGTTCTCGATCAGCAAACCAATCGGCGTTCCTGTGGTTTTCCCCTCGAACACACCGGATAGAATACGCACCTGATCCGGCTCGCGGCGCTGAGTGGTATGCCGACTCTGACCGGGCCGACGCCGATCCAGATCGTGCTGAATATCGGCTTCGGACAATTCCAAACCCGGTGGACAACCGTCCACAATCGCGCCCAGTGCTGGGCCATGACTTTCGCCGAAGGTGGTGACGGTGAACAACTTACCAAAGGTGTTGCCAGCCATACGGAAATAATCCTTGGATAGGACACGCCGCCCATGCACTCATGGGTTACGGTACGAGTTTTGCCAAAAATCTTAAACACTGGTAAAACAGCAGTGCATCGGGAGTTCATCTTGGCCAGGAACCGAGCGATTCCCTACAATCGAAGCACATATCATATCGCGCTGGCTCATTGCCATGTCCGTACCCTTCGCACGGAGTGAAAATGCGCGATCCTCCTAATCACGATGACCACTACCGAATACAACGAAATCTCCGTCGGCCCGTAGTGCCCGCAGTAAAACAGGACTCAACATGCAGATTCCAGGCTATCAAATCGAGCACGAACTCGGTCAGGGCGGCATGGCGATTGTTTATCTCGCCATCCAGGAGTCGCTGCGCCGCCCTGTCGCGTTGAAGGTCATCAAACCTGTCCTGACCACCGATGAAGAGTTTGCGATCCGTTTCCAGCGGGAAGGCCGCCTCATCGCCCAGCTCAACGACCCGCATATCGTTACCGTCTATGACATCGCTTCCCACGATGGAACTTATTATCTATCGATGGAGTACCTGGGAGGCGGGACTCTGCAACAGCGTATCCGCGCAGGATTATCGCCCTCAGAAGTCCTGATCATCTCCCGAGCTATTGTTGGCGCTCTCAGTTATGCCCATGAGCGCAGCATCATCCACCGGGATATCAAACCGCAGAATATTCTGTTCCGCGAAAACGGCACACCCGTGCTGACCGATTTTGGTATCGCCAAGACCCTGGGCAGCAATACCATCATGACTCGTACCGGCCTGTCGATTGGCACGCCGCGCTACATGAGCCCGGAACAGATCCGGGGCCAGGAAGTCGACCCCCGCGCCGATCTGTACAGCTTTGGGGTGCTGTTCTACGAGATGCTGACCGGTAATGTCCCCTACGCCGCTGAAGACAGCTTCGCGCTGGCGATGATGCATGTGACCGCAGCGACTCCCGAATTGCCACCACGCTTGAGTGCCTATCAGCCACTGCTGAATAAACTGCTGGATAAAGACCCCAACCGCCGTTTTCAACGCGGTCAGGATTTCATCGCCGCACTGGATGCCCTGGAAGCGGGGCGTACCGATGAGCTACTGCGCCTTACCCGCATCGACTCGCCCACCGTCGGCACCGATTCACGCGCCCGCCGACCACGCCCATTCACTTGGAAAACCGGCATGGCTGTTGCCGCCGTCGTGCTGGTTGGAACGGTCGCTGGTAGCGGCACTTATCTCTACTTACAACAGCCGACACCGCCGCCGCTAGCCGATTCGATAGCACCGCCCTCACCACCCGCCACGGATACCACCGCGCAACAGCGCGAAGCCGTCGAGCCGCAACTCATCGCAGCCCGCCAACAGCAGCAGGCTGGCGCTTTGAAAGAGGCCCTAGCCCACGTCGAGGAAGGGCTAGGACAAGCCCCTCATCACGCTGAGCTGCTCGCTTTGCGCGAGGAAATCAACCAGCAACTGGCCGAGGCGCGTGCTCAGGGGGAACAACAGCAGCAAATGGAATTGCAAGCGGAGCAGCTTCTTGAACAGGCGCAACGTGCTCAGCAAGAAGATAACCTGGATATCAGCCTGGTTTACATCGAGCAAGGCTTAGGGGCCATGCCCAAGCATAGCGGTCTGTTGGCACTCAAGCAGGAAGTACTGGCGCACAAGACCGAACGCGAACAGCAGGAGGAAAGCGCCCGCCAGCAAGTCGAGACCACACAGCACCAGGAGGAACAACGTCAGGCCGAGGAGCGTCGGGCTGAGAAACACCAAGCGGAACAACGTCAGGCTGAGGAACGCCAGCGCCAAGCGGAGGAATTCCTGGCACGAGCATTGGACGATCAGCGCAATCAAGCCTATGAAAGCAGCCTGCTGCAAATCGAGCAAGGCTTACAGCAGGTTCCCAAGCACCCACGCCTACTGGCGTTACGCACCGAGGTTCGCGGCCAGTTACATACTGCCAAGAGCGCATCGCTCCTCACACCAGCCGAAGAAGCCGCCAGCCGGGTCACCAACCTGCTCAGGGAATGTAACGCGCACTTGCGCGCCAATCGCTTGACCATGGGTCGGGGTGGTAACGCCGCCGATTGCTACGCTGAAGT
>JACSSB010000111.1 GCA_014879435.1 Phycisphaerales bacterium | reverse complement strand
CTGGAGTTGGAAACTGCCCGCCGCGCCGGTGATCTGGCTCGCATGTCGGAGTTGAGCTACGGCCGTATTCCTGATCTGGAGCGGAAATTGAGCCAGGCCGCCGAGGCGGAGTCGGGTGCAAACCAGTTCAAGCTGTTACGCAATAGGGTCACTGACGAAGAAATCGCCGAAGTGGTTTCCAAATGGACCGGAATTCCGGTTTCGAAGATGTTGGAAGGCGAGCGCGACAAGCTGTTGCGGATGGAAGAGGTGATCGAGAAGCGAGTGGTGGGCCAGAAGGAAGCGGTCAAAGCAGTCTGCGATGCGATCCGTCGCTCGCGTGCAGGTTTGTCCGATCCGAATCGACCCAATGGTTCGTTTTTGTTCCTTGGTCCGACCGGCGTCGGCAAGACCGAATTATGTAAAGCGCTAGCAGCGTTTTTGTTCGATACCGAAGAGGCGATGATTCGGATCGACATGTCAGAATTCATGGAGAAGCATTCGGTGTCGCGGTTGATCGGTGCGCCACCCGGCTATGTCGGCTACGACGAAGGGGGCTATCTGACCGAGGCGGTGCGGCGGCGGCCTTATTCAGTGATTCTGCTAGACGAAGTCGAAAAGGCGCATCAGGATGTGTTTAACGTGCTGTTGCAGGTATTGGATGACGGCCGCCTGACCGATGGTCAAGGCCGCACGGTGGATTTTCGCAATACCGTGATCGTGATGACTTCGAACCTCGGTTCGCAGATGATTCAGGAGATGGCGGCGCGGAATGACTACCCACTGATGAAGAGCATGGTGATGACTCAGGTGGCCGATCATTTCCGGCCAGAGTTCATCAATCGTATCGACGAGGTGGTGGTGTTTCACCCATTGGGCAAGGAGCAGATTCGCGCAATTGCCGACATTCAGATCGCTTATCTGCGTCAGCGCTTGGCGGATCGGCAGATCGGTTTGGAAGTCAGCGCGGCGGCTTTGGATCGGCTTGGTGAGGCGGGCTTTGATCCAGTCTATGGCGCACGGCCGCTCAAGCGGGCGATCCAGCAGGAGTTGGAAAATCCGTTGGCGCGGCGGATTCTGGCCGGTGAATTCGGTCCTGACGATACGGTGATAGTGGATGCAGGAAAGTCGGGATTGTCCTTTAGTAAGGGCGGCTCACGACGGAAGAAGTAGCATCATCATCGAGTGGTATTGTCAGACGAGAGCACCTTGCATATGAGGGGTGGGAGGAGAGTATCCTTCCGCTCCGGATTGAGATCTTCCAGTTTTCCTTGATGCCAGGTGCGGCATACAGGAGATTATCTTGGGTACGATAGAAAGGTACTTACGATTCATGTTTCCACAGTCGCTATGGCCTACGATGGCCACTCTCGTCTTGTCGATACTGGTAGGTGCCGAGGGTTATGCCGCCTCGGTCGGTTGGGGATCGCCACCTGCGGCGGCTAAGTCGGCAACGACGCCTTCCAACTTGCAACTCAAGCGCATGGACCGCGCAACCACGTCCTCTCTCCAAATCATGCTGGACCCGGTCACGGTTACGGAGAAATCCATGCTGGTGCCATCGGGTAAGGACCAACCTTTGAAAATAGGGTTTGCGCGGGAAGTGCCGCAACCCTATCAGGATGATTTATCTTCTTGGCTCTCATGGAAATCCCTGTCCGATGGGACGCAGGTCGCGGCATTTTCGGTGAGCTCGCCGGACGCACAGGCAATTCGCGTGGGTATCGATGTGGCGGACTTGCCCGAGGCGGCAGAAATCCGCATTTTCGGCAGCAAGAATTCCGAAAGCTTTGGTCCCTTCACGGTGAAATCGATCCGTGCCCAGCCAACGGGAGGAGGTACCAACAGTACGGAATCGGCCGCAACTTTGTTCTGGTCGCCGGTCATCGAAGGGGAAACCGCCGAAGTGGAGATTGGCTTGCCCGCTTCGGTCGAAAGCGGATTTTCAATCCGAGTACCCAAAATACAACACTTGGCATATTCGCTTCAGTACCCAAACGAGAAGCGTCTTTCCGAGATCGGTGAGTCTGGATCTTGCAACATCGACATCAAGTGCCGTGATACGGTGCCTAGTGATTTAAGCGCAGCAGTCGCCAAGATCATTTTTAGCGATAATCAAGCGACCTATGTCTGTACGGGAACGCTGCTCAACGATAACGATTCCAGTAGCTGGATTCCCTATTTGATCACCGCCAATCACTGTCTTTCGAACCAAACGGTCGCTAACACCATTGATAGTTATTGGTTTTTCGAACGTGCGATTTGCGGGGGGCC
>JACSSB010000200.1 GCA_014879435.1 Phycisphaerales bacterium | reverse complement strand
CCCTTCGAAGGCAAGGTCGAATTGGTGGACATCAACGTCAAAGTCGGCGAAGTGGTAACCAAGGGACAGGTCGTGGCGGCGGTCGAAGCGATGAAAGCCAAGCATGATGTGCGCGCTCCTTGCGATGGCACGGTGGTAGAAATCAACGCTGATCTGGGTAGCGAAGTCTCCGCTGCCAAGCCCATCCTGACCCTTGGCGCCTGATATGGAAATCTTATCGGATCTGTTAGCCCAAAGCGGCTTTCTCGGCTTGGGCTGGAGAAACTTGGTGATGTTCGGAATTTCCGGCCTGCTGGTTTATCTGGCGGTACGGAAGAATTACGAACCCCTGCTACTGATCCCCATCGGTTTTGGAGCGATGCTCGCTAACTTGCCAGCAGCCATGCTCAGCGCTTCCAGTGGTTACCATCCCGAGCCGGATCAGACCATCCCTCTGCTGCAACTGATCTATAGCATGGGCATCAAGACCCAGTTGTTGCCACCGGTCATCTTCATGGGGGTGGGCGCGCTCACCGACTTTCGTCCCTTGTTAAGCCGACCGATTACCCTTTTACTTGGAGCCGCAGCCCAGTTGGGCATCTTCGTTGCCGCGCTGGGTGCTTTTTATATCTTCGGCTTCAAGGCCGAAGAGGCGGCATCGATCGGCATCATCGGTGGGGCAGATGGACCGACCTCCATTTATCTGACCGCCATTCTTGCCCCGCATCTACTGGGCGCGGTCGCAGTAGCGGCCTACAGCTACATGGCCCTGGTGCCGGTGATTCAGCCGCCCATCCTGCGTCTGCTGACCACGCCCAAAGAGCGTGCCATCAACATGCCCCAGGCCCGACCCGTATCACAAACGGCAGTGATTATCTTTCCAATCTTCATTACCGTACTGACCGCTTTGGCCATCCCTTCCAGTGCGCCACTGATCGGCATGTTGATGTTCGGCAATCTGCTACGGGAATCGGGGGCCACCGACCGGCTGAGCAAGACCGCAGGAGGGGCACTGATCAACATCGTCACCATTTTTCTCGGTCTGGTGGTCGGTGCAACCATGCAGGGTGATACCTTCCTCAGTGCACAGACCTTGTTTATTTTGGTACTGGGCGCGATAGCATTCGCCTTCAGCACAGCCGGTGGCATCTTGTTCGCCAAGCTGCTCAACCTGTTCCTGCCGGAAGCTAAGCGTATCAATCCTTGTATCGGTGCAGCCGGGGTATCGGCGGTACCGATGTCGGCGCGGGTAGTTCAGAAATTCGTTTCTGAGGAAACCGATGGGCAGGTCAACCCGCTGATGGCTGCCATGGGGCCGAATGTGGCCGGGGTCATCGGGTCGGCGGTAGCCGCTGGGATGTTCTTGGCACTACTGCGTTGACATCCTATCCTCTCTGGCCTGAAGGTCGGAGATTCCTATAGCGCTCAGGGGTGGCATGAAGTCGCCCCTGAGTCGTTTCAGTAATCCATTCGTGATGAAGCGACGCTAAACTGTTATCTCTCCCGTCCATCATTAAAGGAAGATCGAATCCATGGCCAATAATCCTTCTATCAGTATCGGCGTTCTCACCAGCGGCGGCGACGCTCAAGGGATGAACGCCGCAGTGCGTGCGGTGGTCCGTTCCGCTCTACATCTGGGTGCCACCGTCCATGCCATTTTTGAAGGCTATCAGGGTATGGTGGACGGTGGCGATCGCATCCGTGCGGTGTCGTGGGACGATGTGGGTAGCATCCTGCACCGGGGAGGCACCGTGATCGGCACCGCCCGCTGCCCAGCCTTCCGTGAACGGGAAGGCCGGTTGCGGGCGGCCCATAATCTGATCCGACACGGAATCGATCGGCTGGTGGTCATCGGTGGTGATGGCAGTCTGACCGGTGCCGATACCTTCCGCCACGAATGGTCAGAATTGGTTGCCGAGCTGGTGGCACGCGGCGAAATCGACGAGGCGACCGCACAACGGCATCCAGCACTGATGATCGCCGGTCTGGTCGGCTCTATCGATAACGACATGGTTGGCACCGATATGACCATCGGTGCCGATTCCGCCTTACATCGCATCATCGAGGCCATCGACGCCATCACCAGTACCGCCGCCAGCCACCAGCGCAGTTTCGTGGTGGAAGTCATGGGCCGACACTGCGGTTATCTGGCTTTGATGAGCGCCATCGCCGGTGGTGCTGACTATGTACTCATCCCCGAAAATCCTCCACCGGAGGGTTGGGAAGATCAAATGTGCGCGCTGCTTCGCAACGGTCGGGCAGCCGGACGGCGCGATAGTATCGTGATTGTCGCCGAGGGTGCTTCTGATCGGGCAGGTAATCCGCTCAATGCCGATTATGTACGACAGGTGCTGGAAGATCGACTTGGCGAAGACACGCGAGTCACTATTCTCGGTCATGTCCAGCGCGGAGGCACCCCCAGCGCCTTCGACCGTTGGATGAGCACCGTACTCGGCTTCGACGCCACCGAAACGGTGTTGTCGGCCACGCCCGAAAGTGATCCGGTGATGATCGGTATTCGCTATAACCGCATCGACCACGCGCCGCTGATGGAATGCGTACAGAAAACGCGCAGCGTCGCGCAAAAAATCGCCGACAAGGACTATGAAGGCGCGATGGCGCTACGCGGCGGCAGCTTCACCGAGATGTTTGAAGTCTTCAGACGCATGGCCGAATCGATGCCCAGCGTTACCCCGCCTACCCAACCGCGGCGTCTGGCGATCCTGCACGCTGGCGGACTTGCACCAGGGATGAATCCCGCAGTACGCGCTGCCGTTCGACTGGGCCTGGATCTGGGTCATGTCCTGCTCGGCGTGCGCGGCGGCTTCCAGGGATTGATCGACGGTCGCATCGAAGAATTGAAATGGGGTGATGTCGAAGGTTGGACTTCCATGGGTGGCGCCGAACTAGGCACCAACCGGCAAATTCCGACCATCGAGCAGTTCTATTCGGTCGGTCGGGCACTGGAAACCCAGCGTATCGATGGCCTACTGATCATCGGTGGCTGGGCCGCCTACAAAGCGATCTACGAGCTGCATCGCGAGCGCGACCGCTATCCTGCGTTCAAGATTCCTATGATCTGTCTGCCAGCTACTATTGATAACAACTTGCCCGGTTCGGAACAAAGTGTTGGCGCGGATACGGCACTGAATGTGATCGTTGAAGCGCTGGATCGCATTAAGCAATCGGCCACGGCGGCTCGGCGTTGCTTCGTGATCGAGACCATGGGCACTTACTGCGGCTATCTGGCGCTGCTGAGTGGCTTAGCGGGAGGTGCGGAACGCGTCTACCTGCACGAGGAGGGAATCACCCTCAAGGATCTGCAAGCAGACGTGGAGAATATGCTGAAAAGCTTTGAAGGTGGGCGCCGACTGTATATGGCGATTCGCAACGAGCGCGCCAGCCCTCATTACACCACCGATTTTCTCTGTCGGCTGTTTGAGGAAGAAAGCCAAACACGCTTCGACGTGCGCCAAGACATCCTGGGGCATATCCAACAGGGCGGCAATCCTTCGCCTTTCGACCGCATCCTCGCGACCCGCCTGGCTACGCGCTGCATCGATTATCTGACGCAGCAATTGGCGGAAAAATCGACGGAATGTGCGTTCATCGGTTTATCCGAAGGCAAGGTAACTCTCTTTCCGCTCAAGGAGATGGCGGATATGGTCGATTGGAGCTACCGACGTCCCAAGAAACAATGGTGGCTGGGGTTGCGTACGATCGTACATGCCATGGCGCAACCTTCGAAGACCACCACACACAAGAACAAAGCTTCCCGCAGCAAATAATACAAATCTAAGCGTTCACCTCCCCTTTTTGAAAAAAGGGGGGCTGGGGGGATTTCACACGAGCGACGGAACCCAAATCCCCCCTGCCCCCCTTTTGTTAAAGGCGTAAGGTGGATCGTCATTCCCGCGAATGCGGGAATCTAGTACCTTCAACCTGCCTCTGGATCCCCGCCTACGCGGGGATGACAGCAAAGTACTGGCACTGCTCATTCTCCATACGTCATTCCCGCGAATGCGGGAATCCAGTACCTTTGACGTATCTCTGGATCCCAGCCTACGCGGGGATGACAGCAAAAGCACCGTATGAAAAAAGCCCGATGTTATTCGGGCTTTGTCTTGATGGTTTGTATTGGAAAATTCTCCATCCCACCCTCCAGATCTCAGGCGTTGACTTATACTCGAAATAGGGTTTGGCGGCATTCTCCGCCGACCTGTGCTACTCGATAAGTAAAAAAAGCTCCACGGTATTCTGGTGACAATCGTTCTTCTCTCGATTCCATACAAAATACCGAGGCCATCAAACCCACCATCTTCTTGAGATCATGGCATGAATAACAAGAAGCTATTGTCGTATCTCGGTTGGTTCCTCGTCGCTGTACTCGGCGCCTTTGCGTTGGGTGCGGTTGCACTCAATCGTGGTGAAACAGTCAGTGCAGTTTGGTTGGTAACCGCCGCGCTGTGTGTTTATTTCATCGGTTACCGCTTCTACAGCAAATTCATCGCCCAGCGCGTGCTGCAACTGGACGACACGCGCATGACCCCAGCGGTCGCGCACAATGATGGGCTCGATTACGTGCCCACCAACAAATGGGTGCTGTACGGCCATCATTTTGCCGCTATCGCGGGTGGCGGCCCCTTGGTCGGGCCGGTACTTGCGGCACAGATGGGCTATTTGCCCAGCACCATCTGGATTCTGGCAGGCGTCATCGTGGCTGGTGCGGTGCAGGACTTCATGGTGCTGTTCTGCTCGATGCGTCGCGATGGCCGTTCCCTTGGCGAAATGGTCAAGATGGAAATGGGGCCGGTAGCGGGGGGTATCGCCCTAGTCGGCACCCTGGCAATCATGATCATCATCCTCGCCGCTCTCGGTTTGATCGTGGTCAAGGCGCTCGGCGAAAGTCCATGGGGCACCTTCACTGTAGCGGCAACCATTCCGCTGGCGATGGTCATGGGGATCTACATGCGCTATGTGCGGCCCGGCAAGATCGGTGAAGCCTCGATCTTTGGCGTCATCGTGCTGCTGCTGGCGATCTGGTTCGGTGGCAAGGTCTCCGCTGACGCCACCCTTGGCCCGCTCTTTACCTATACCGCTCCACAACTGGCTTGGGCGATCATCATTTACGGGGCAATCGCTTCCATGCTGCCAGTATGGCTGCTTTTGGCTCCCCGCGACTATCTGTCCACCTTCCTCAAGATCGGCGTGGTCGTGGCGCTGGCGCTGGGTATCTACATCGTCATGCCGGATCTGAAGATGCCAGCGGTTACCCGCTTCATCGACGGCAGCGGGCCGGTGTTCTCTGGTAGCCTGTTCCCATTCTTGTTCATCACCATCGCCTGCGGCGCGGTGTCTGGCTTCCATGCACTGATTTCTTCCGGTACCACCCCCAAGATGATCGAGCGGGAATCGCATGCCCGTCTAGTCGGCTATGGTGGAATGCTGACCGAATCTTTCGTGGCGATCATGGCGCTGACCGCGGCCTGCGTGCTTGATCCAGGTATCTATTTCGCCATGAACAGCCCGGTGGCAGCGATTGGCGACTCGGTAGAAAAAGCCTCGCAGATCATCACCAATTGGGGCTGGGCGATCACCCCGGAGATGATCAACCAAACCGCTAAGGACATCGGCGAGCATACCATCCTGCACCGGGCGGGCGGCGCGCCTACCCTGGCCGTCGGTATGGCAGAAATCATGTCAGCAGTAGTCGGTGGGTCTGGGATGAAAGCCTTCTGGTATCACTTCGCCATTTTGTTCGAGGCACTGTTCATCCTCACGGCCGTGGACGCGGGCACTCGTGCTGGACGCTTCATGATTCAAGATTTGCTCGGCACGGTTTACGCGCCTTTGAGCGAAACCAAATCCCTTCTGGCCAACGTCATCGCGACCGTGTTATGTGTGTCGATGTGGGGCTATTTCGTCTATCAAGGTACGGTCGATCCGCTCGGTGGGGTCAATACCATCTGGCCGCTGTTCGGTATCGGTAACCAGATGCTAGCCGGTATCGCCCTACTACTGTGCACCACGGTGCTGATTAAGATGAAACGGGAACGCTATATCTGGGTTACGCTGGTGCCGACCGCCTGGTTGCTGATTTGCACCCTAGCCGCCGGTTGGCAGAAGGTGTTTGCGGCGGCGCCGATTGGTTTCTTCGCCATCGCCAACAAGTACAGCACGGCAGCGGCGTCTGGAACGGTCATCGCTCCGGCCAAGAGCATTGCCGATATGGAGCGGGTGGCTTTCAATAACTACCTGTGCGGCTCGATCACCGTGCTGTTCGTCGCTTTGGTAGTAGCCATGGCCTACTTCACCATCAAGGTCTCGTTACGCAGCATGCGCAATCCCAATCCCACGATTCGGGAAAGCGCCTATCAGGTTCGAGATCCAGAGGTGGATTATGCAACCGCACACTGATTGTTCGGTGCACACCTCGACATGTGACCATTCATCAGTGACTGGAGCGAACTCGCTATCGCAATACTTCTTGACGCTGTGCCAAGCCTGGCGGCGGATCATCGGCGCGCCGGATTATGGGCTGTATCTGGCTCGGCATCAGCGGATTCATCCAGAAGTACCCCCGATGAGTGAAAAGGAGTTCTTCCGCTTCGCCATCGATCGGCGCTACTCCAAGGCGGGACCGCGCTGCTGTTGACGGCTCTTGGAGCTGTCGATTACACCGAAGTCTCCCTCCCCCTTGTGGGGAGGGAATTAGCGTCGCCCCTCTCCTCCCGCCCGCCGCAAAATCGCATCCAGCATCCGGGTCGGCAGCAATCGACGTAATACCGCAAATAAATAGGTCGGCACGGTCACTGGGTAACGCACACGTGGTCGGGGACTTTCCAGAGCGTGAATCAACCGTTTCAACACCGCTTCTGGCGGCAGAGTAAACGGTGCGGCCGGTCCTTTCTTGAGCAACCGCGCTTCCGTTGCCGCGTACTTTTCCCGATGTGGGCTGTTTTCGGCGCGAATGTGGCGCTGGTAAGCCGCATGGGCATTATCGCGAAACCGGCTCAAAATCGGTCCCGGCTCGATCAGGCAGATATGAATACCGGTGCCAAACAGTTCCAACCGCAAAGCATCGGCCAGACCTTCCAGCGCGAACTTGCTAGCGACATAGGCCCCGCGATAAGGAAAAGCGACCAATCCGAGTATCGAACTGTTGAACACGATCCGGCCGCTGCCTTGTCGTCGCATGGTCGGAATCACTTGATTTGTCAATTCCAAAGTGCCAAACAAATTGGTCTCGAACTGTTCCCGCATCGCCTCACGGCTCAAGTCCTCGACCGCGCCCGGCTGCCCATAGGCTCCATTGTTGAATAGCGCATCCAGCCGTCCATCCGTACGTTCCAGAATGTCCGCTACCGCTACTTGGATGGAGGTAGAATCGCGCAGATCCAGCAGTAGGCTTTCCAGTCCCTCCGCTTGTAGCCGAGCCACATCGGCTGACTGGCGCGCTGTGGCGAAAACGCGCCAACCGCGTGCTTGCAAAGCCTGGGCACAATGAAGCCCAATACCGGAAGAGCAACCCGTCACTAAAATGGTGCTATCACCTCGTTTTGTGGACGATAAAACCATAGATATCGATCTCCAATCATAGATTCATTATGATGCACCCACTTGTCACTACACTGCGAGAAATACCCGAATGATCATTTATTCGGCTCGAATCGCTCATCGTTGTGCATTGATCCGATATTGCAATAAAACTGACATAAAAATGAAATATAAAGGCACGTGTTGCGGGAGTAAGTTGTTCAGGCGTCTTCAACCAAGTCTCGGGATGAAGTCATCCTGAATGCTTTAGCCTTTCTCTGATATGGAGATTCTTCGTGAACCAACATAAGCTCATTCTCGCCATGGCCGCAGCTTACGCGCTGAGCGGCGTGGCCTACGCGCAATCTGCCCGTGATTACATCAGCATCGTCGGTTCATCGACGGTGTATCCGTTCTCGACCACGGTCGCCGAGCAGTTCGGTAAGACCCATTCCAAATTCAAGACGCCGAAAGTCGAATCTACTGGCACTGGCGGCGGATTCAAGCTGTTCTGTAGCGGCATCGGCGTGCAATATCCCGATATCAGCAACGCTTCCCGCAAGATCAAATCCTCCGAAGTCGAAACCTGTGCCAAAAATGGTGTTGCGGACATCGTCGAGGTCAAGATCGGCTACGATGGCATCGTGATCGCCTCCTCCAAGAAAGCCCAGTCGATAGCGCTGACGCGCAAGGATCTGTGGCTGGCACTGGCTAAAGAAGTGCCGGAGCCGAGTACTGGCAAGCTGGTGGCTAATCCCTTCAAGACCTGGAAAGACGTCAATCCGAAGCTGCCGACTCACAAAATCGAAGTGCTAGGCCCACCACCGACTTCTGGCACCCGCGATGCTTTCGTCGAACTGGTGATGGATGAGGGCTGCAAGGATTTCCCCGCTATTCAGGAATTGGAAAAGAGCGACAAACAGAAAGCCAAAGCAGCCTGCGGTGCCATCCGCGAGGACGGCGCCTATATCGAGGCGGGTGAAAACGACAATCTGATCGTCAATAAACTGGTTTCCAACCCCAACGCGCTGGGTATCTTCGGCTTCAGCTTCCTGGAAGAGAATCTGGACAAGATTCAGGGCGAAACTGTCGACGGCGTCCCGCCAGATTTCGAGGATATCGCCTCTGGTAAGTACCCTGTATCACGCCCGCTGTTCTTCTACGTCAAGAAGGCGCACGTCGAGGTCATTCCCGGCATGAAGGAATACATTGCCGAATTCACCAGTGAGAAAGCTGCCGGGGACGAAGGCTATCTGTCAAACAAAGGTTTGATCCCACTACCGTCGGCGGAACGTAAACAGGTCGCTGCCGACGCCAATAATCTCAAGACTCTGGCCCCATAACGGTGCCTAGCCAATAAACGCTACCGTCGCTGAAGCCATCTTCGGCGACGGTGGCGTTTTCTCATTCTGGTAACCACTCCATGTTGTCCTATCTCCTGCTTACCCTGCTGCTACTGAGTAGCATTGGTTATTATCTAGGACGGAACCGCGCTTTCCAGGTTGCTGGCGGTCATGTTCGCAACCTGCATTCTCTGCCCAGCTTTCATGGCTCCTATACCGCCCTATGGTGCGGCCTACCGGCACTGATCGTGGTGGCGGTGTGGGCATTCTTGCAACCAAGCATCATTCTCGAACTGGTGCTCAGCCATCTGCCGCCAGCACTACGCGAGCTACCGCCGGATCGGCTCGGATTACTCATCAACGACATCCAGAATCTGGCTAATGGCAACATCGTATCCAGCAATCCCAATCCTGCGGTGCTGGCCGCTGCTGAACACTATCAGTACTTGCAGCGGATCGGCCATATTTGCCTGTGGATCGTTGCCTTGCTCGCTGCCACTGCCGGTATCGCCTACGGCTGGCGCGCCATTTCGCCGAAGCTGCGCGCCCGGAATCGAGTCGAGCGGGTGGTGACGCTGCTACTTATCGCCAGTTCGACTGTGGCCATCTTCACCACCATCGGCATCGTGCTGTCGGTACTGTTCGAATCGATCCGATTTTTTCACAAGGTTCCATTCAGCGATTTCCTGTTCGGTTTGCAGTGGAGCCCGCAAACCGCTATGCGCACCGATCAGATCGGCTCTTCCGGTGCCTTTGGTGCAGTGCCGTTGTTTACCGGCACGCTATTGATCTCCGGCATTGCCATGTTGGTTGCCGTACCGATTGGCCTGATGTCAGCACTGTATCTATCGGAATACGCCAGCCCGAAGTTTCGTGCTATCGCCAAGCCCGCACTGGAAATTCTGGCCGGTATTCCTACCGTGGTTTATGGCTTCTTCGCCGCTCTGACCGTAGCACCGCTGATCCGCGATCTGGGCACCGCTCTGGGCTTTCAGGTTGCCTCGGAAAGTGCGTTGGCTGCTGGATTGGTGATGGGCATCATGATCATTCCCTTTGTCTCCTCGCTGTCGGATGACGTGATCAACGCCGTGCCGCAATCGATGCGCGACGGTTCCTACGCATTGGGTGCCACTCAGTCGGAGACCATTAAGCGGGTGCTGCTACCGGCCGCCCTGCCCGGCATCGTCGGCAGTATTCTACTGGCGGTCTCGCGTGCCATCGGCGAAACCATGATCGTGGTTATGGCCGCTGGGTTGTCGGCCAATCTGACTGCCAATCCTCTGCAAGCGGTCACCACCGTCACCGTGCAAATCGTCACCCTGCTCACTGGCGATCAGGAATTCGATAGTGCCAAAACTCTGGCGGCCTTTGCCCTGGGCTTGGTGCTGTTCATCGTCACCCTGATTCTCAACATCATCGCCCTGCATGTGGTGCGCAAGTACCGGGAACAATATGAATAATAAGCCAGTCTCCCCTTCCACCGGATCGGAGCCGCCATCCCGCGATATCAAGACCATCGTCAACGCCGGTCTCAAACGTCGGCATGCCGCCGAACGTCGCTTTCGTTGGTACGGATTGATCGCCATCAGTCTAGGACTGGCGTTCGTGGTGCTGATGTTTGCCAATATCATCAGCAAGGGTTATCCCGCCTTCTGGCAAACCTACATTGAGCTACCGATTGTCTTCGATCCAGCGGTGATCGATCCCGATGGCCAGCACGACCCGAAGGCTCTGGAAAATGCCGATTACGCAGCACTAGTCCGTACCAGTCTGCGCCAACTATTTCCGCAGGTGGAAGGTCGCCACAATCTACGGGCACTGTATGGCTTGATCAGTTCCAACGCGCCGTTCACCTTGCGCGCCCAAATCCTGGCCAATCCCGCGCTGATTGGCACGCATCAATCGGTCTGGGTGCTGGCTTCAGCCCCGGTGGATACCTTTGTCAAGGGCAATATCAGCCGCGATCTCGATGAAGCGCATCGGCCAATCAAAGATCAGGAAATCACCTGGATAGACCAATTGACGACCGACGGTCGGCTGAAACAGCGCTTCAATACCATCCTGTTCAACCACGGTGATTCACGCGAACCAGAACAGGCCGGTATCCGTGGTGCACTGATGGGCTCCCTCTACACCTTGCTAGTCACCTTCCTACTGTCTTTTCCCATTGGCGTAGCGACAGCGGTCTATCTGGAAGAATTTGCCCCCAAGAACCCCTGGACCGATCTGATCGAGGTCAATATCAATAATCTGGCGGCGGTGCCGTCCATCGTGTTTGGTTTGTTGGGATTGGCAGTGTTCATCAACTTTTTCGGTCTGCCGCGTTCCGCACCGCTGGTCGGCGGTTTGGTGCTCAGTCTGATGACTCTGCCGGTCATCATCATCGCCGGCCGTGCTGCCCTCACTTCGGTACCGCCCTCGATCCGCGAAGCGGCACTGGGCATGGGTGCCTCCAAATTACAAATGGTGGGGCACCATGTGTTACCGCTGGCGATGCCAGGGATGTTGACTGGCTCCATCATCGGCATGGCCCGCGCTCTGGGTGAATCGGCGCCTTTACTGATGATCGGCATGGTTGCCTTCATCGTCGATGTGCCGCGCAGCTTGTTCGATCCCGCGACCGTGCTACCGGTGCAGATCTATCTGTGGGCCGATTTGCCGGAACGCGCCTTCGTGGAACGCACCTCGGCCGCCATCATGGTCTTGCTGGGATTCATGATTCTGATGAACGGATTGGCCATCATCTTGCGCAAGCGCTTCGAACGACGCTGGTAACCGCTTCCAAAACCCAAGGATTCATTTTCATGAACGCAATGACAATCGAAGCTCAGACCGCCGTGAACGGTCGCTCCGGCCAAACCATGCGCGAAGTCCCACAATCTGGAGTGCAAATCGCCGATTACGATCATCGCCAAACTGTCGGTGAGATCACGGTAGATAACCCGAAAATGAGCTGCCGCGAAGTCAACGTCTATTACGGCGCGAAGCAAGCACTCAAGCAGGTCAGCCTGGATATCGGTATCAACGAAGTCATCGCCTTCATCGGCCCGTCCGGCTGCGGCAAATCGACGTTTCTGCGCTGCCTGAATCGGATGAACGACACCATCCCCTCCTGCCGGATCACTGGGCACATTCAACTGGATGAGGACAACATCTACGACAAGAGCATCGATGTGGTGCAATTGCGGGCTAGGGTCGGCATGGTGTTTCAAAAACCCAATCCTTTTCCCAAGTCTATCTACGAGAACGTCGCCTATGGGCCGCGGATTCACGGCATGGTCAACAACAAGGCCGAACTCGATGAACTGGTCTTCGCCAGCCTGGAACGGGCCGGTCTGATCAAAGAGGTCGAAAATCGGATGGGCGAACCGGGCACCAGTTTATCCGGTGGTCAACAGCAGCGGCTGTGTATCGCCCGCGCCATCGCCGTCAATCCCGAAGTGATCCTGATGGACGAGCCGTGTTCGGCACTGGACCCCATCGCCACCGCCAAGATCGAAGAATTGATCGACGAGCTACGGGAAAACTACACCATCGTCATCGTGACGCACTCGATGCAGCAGGCAGCCCGTGTTTCGCAACGCACGGCCTACTTTCACCTCGGCGATCTGATAGAAGTCGGTGAAACCGACCAGATTTTCACCAATCCCCGGCACAAACTGACCGAAGACTACATCACCGGTCGTTTCGGTTGATACTCGCTCTCCATCGGAGTACCCCAAGATGCCTATCAGCTACGGTGCCCACACCGTCAAGCAATTCGATACACAGCTCGCCAATCTGCGCAATCTGGTGCTGGAAATGGGCGGACTGGTCGAGGATCAGATCAAAAACGCGATCAAAGCGCTGGACGATGAAGATCTGTCTCTGGCCCGCGAGGTCATTGCCCGCGACCAGATCATCAACGGTCTGCAAGTCAAGATCGACGAGGACAACATCAGCCTGATCGCCCTACGCCAACCGGTCGGCAGCGACTTGCGCTTGATCATGTCGCTGTCCAAGGCTGTCACCGACCTGGAGCGGATTGGCGACGAGGCGGAAAAAATCGCCCGCATGACCATCAAAACCTACGATG
>JACSSB010000080.1 GCA_014879435.1 Phycisphaerales bacterium | reverse complement strand
GCCTGCCGTGCGGGTACGACTACCCCCTTCAGCTTCGGCACCAACATCACCCCTGAACAGGTCAACTACGACGGTAATTATCCCTATGCGGGCGGCAAAAAGGGTCTCTATCGGCAGCAGACCGTGCCGGTGGCGAGCTTGCCGCCGAATCGATGGGGTCTGTATGAGATGCACGGCAATGTTTGGGAATGGTGCCAGGATCATTGGCACAATAATTACCGAGGTGCTCCGACCGCCGGTTCGGCGTGGGAAGGCCGCGATACCGGCGCGATTCGTGTCCTGCGCGGCGGGTCTTGGTTCAACCGCGCGCGTGATGTGCGTGCGGCGTTCCGCCGCGACCTCGACCCTGGCCTCCGCAACGACGACATCGGTTTTCGCTGTGCCCAAGTTCGGGGCGAGCCAAGCCAGGAGGGAGCGACCGGTGCGGAATTTCTACTGCTCCGCCTCGACGCCGCCCCACCTCAAGACCGTTGTGCGTTACCCCAAGCGCCAACCTTCATGATCCGCACCGACTGCGAGCACCTGACATTCTGCCGCCTCACGAAACCTGATTGGGCTAGCGCCATCGGTCGTGATCGTTTCGGGTTGTGGTGTGAGATCGGTGTCGAACCGAAGCGAGGTGGTGAACCGGTCGTTCAACGCCTGCGCTGGATACCGCCGGGCCGGTTCTGGATGGGATCGCCGGAGGAGGAGCCGGGTCGTTACGATGATGAAGGTCCGCGCCATCTCGTCACGCTCACCGACGGCTATTGGCTATTCGATACGCCCTGCACTCAAGCTTTGTGGGAAGCAGTGATGGGTAAGAACCCTAGTCGATTCCAAAGCCCGACGCGACCGGTGGAGCAAGTCAGTTGGAGCGATGCGCAGAATTTTCTGAAGCAGATCAACAAGCAGAATCCTGGCCTTGATCTCTCCCTGCCTAGTGAAGCGCAATGGGAATACGCCTGTCGGGCGGGGACCGAGATGGCGATCTATACGGGTGACTTGGATATTTTGGGTGAAAACAACGCGCCAGCACTGGACCTAATAGCGTGGTATGGCGGCAACAGCGAACGTGAAACACATCGGGTCAAACTCAAGCGCACCAATACTTGGGGGCTGTATGACATGTTGGGCAACGTCTGGGAGTGGACGCGAGATCATTGGCATAACGACTACCAGGATGCTCCGACTGATGGCTCAGCGTGGTTAAGCAACGATGCTGACGCGCTCCGTGTTCTGCGCGGTGGGTCTTGGCACGGCTACGCGCGCTTCGTGCGGGCGGCGTACCGCCGCCACGGTGTTGCCGCCGACCGCTACAACGATTTCGGTTTTCGCTGTATCCGAGTTCAGGGCACCAAGGCGACTTAAAACCCAAAGGCCGCCATGAATACCCGCATCATCGACACTTCTTGGCACCCGCTCATCACTGGCTGCCCGCCCCACTGGGCCAGCGGCTGGGGGCAGGATCGCTGGGGTGTTTTCGTCGAAATTACCCTGCAAGAGGTGACCCAACGCTTGCGCTGGATACCGCCGGGGCGGTTCTGGATGGGATCGCCGGAGGGGGAGCCGGGTCGTGATGATGATGAAGGCCCACGCCATCTTGTCACGCTGAGCGACGGTTACTGGTTATTCGATACACCTTGCACCCAAGCTTTGTGGGAAGCGGTGATGGGCAAGAATCCTAGTCGATTCCAAGATCCGACGCGGCCAGTAGAACAAGTAAGTTGGAACGATGTACAAGCTTTTCTGAAGCGCGCCAATGAGCAAATTCCGGGACTTAATCTCTCCCTACCCAGCGAAGCGCAATGGGAATACGCCTGTCGAGCGGGAACCGAGACGGCGATCTACACTGGGGATTTGGACATTCTGGGCGACTTCGATGCCCCAGCACTGGACCCGATAGCATGGTATAGCGGCAACAGCGAAAGTGGAACACACTCGGTCAAACTCAAGTGCGCCAATCCTTGGGGGCTATACGACTTGTTGGGCAATGTCTTGGAGTGGACGCAAGATGACTGGCATGGCAACTACCAGGGTGCTCCGAGTGATGGCTCAGCGTGGTTAAGCGATGGTGCCGACATAACCCGTGTTCTGCGCGGCGGGTCTTGGGACGATGGTGCGCGCGATGTGCGGGCAGCGTACCGCTACGACAACGTCCCTGGTCACCGCTATGACCTCATCGGTTTTCGCTGTGCCCGAACTTGGGGTGAGCCAAGCTAGCGCATCACAAATTGCTATTGATCACCAACATCGCACCGCTCATGCAGCCAGATTCCG
>JACSSB010000047.1 GCA_014879435.1 Phycisphaerales bacterium | reverse complement strand
TCATATGTTGCACACGGTCGATTTGCAGCCCTATCTGTATCGTCACACCAATCAGCGAGCGGTACGTCACATCCTGCGGGTCGCTTCTGGGCTAGATTCTCTGGTGCTGGGCGAACCGCAAATCCTGGGCCAAGTCAAAGCGGCCTATCAAGCCGCCAACAGTGCTGGCACCCTCGGTACTCGGCTGGAACGGCTGTTCCAGCATACCTTTGCGGTTGCCAAGCAGGTGCGTACCGATACCCGCATTGGTGCCAGCCCAGTATCGGTAGCGTTCGCAGCGGTCAGTCTGGCTCGACAGATTTTCGCCGATCCCCCCCGCCGCACCGCCTTGCTCATCGGCGCTGGTGATACCGTCGAATTGGTGGCCCGTCACTTGTACGAGAGCGGAATCGGACGGTTGATCGTAGCCAATCGTACCTTGGAGCGTGCGCATGGGTTGGCGGCTTCCGTGGGCGGTTACGCCATCGCCCTGGATGAAATCCCGACTCATCTGGGCGAGGCCGATATCGTTATCGCCTCCACTGCCAGCCCCGAACCGCTGTTAAGAGAGGCACTGGTGCGGCAGTGTTTGAAACAACGTCGTCACCGGCCGATGTTCATGGTGGACTTGGCCGTACCACGCAACATCGACCCGGCGGTTGCCGAGTTGGATGATGTGTATTTGTACACGGTGGATGATCTCAAGGACATCATTCAGGATAATCTACGCTCGCGCCAAGCGGCAGCCCAGCAGGCTGAGGAAATCATCGACACCCAAGTTGAGCACTTCATGGCCTGGTTGCGCTCGCAAGACAGCGCTTCCAGCATTCTTGCCCTGCGCCAGCAGGCCGAGAATACTCGCGACGAAATGCTGGATCGCGCCCGCCGCCAGCTCGCCAATGGCAAAGATCCGGCCACTGTGCTCGATATACTGGCGCATACCTTGACCAACAAACTCATTCACGCCCCCTGCGCCGGTTTGCGCGAGGCCGCCGCCGAAGGCGATATCACCATGTTGAACTTGATTCGATCCTTATATCGCTTAGGCGATGGGAATCCTCGCCCATGAATGCTTCCATGCTCATCAAGCTGGAACAGTTAAGCGACCGTCACCAGGAAGTCAGTGCGCTGCTGGCCGAACCCGAGGTCATCGGCGATTCCGAACGCTTTCGCGCTCTGTCGATGGAATATGCCCAGTTGGAACCGGTGGCACTCGGATTCCTCAACTACCGCCGCATCCTGGACGATGTGGAGAGTGCCCGCGAGATGAGCCAGGACGGCGACCCCGAGTTGCGCGCCTTGGCTCAAGAGGAGTTGCTGGAGGCGGGAGAACGCCGCGTGGAACAGGAGCGGGAGCTGCAACTGCTGTTGCTGCCACGCGATCCGCACGATGCGGGTAACGTATTCCTGGAAGTGCGTGCCGGGACCGGTGGTGATGAAGCAGCGTTGTTCGCGGGCGACTTGCTGCGCATGTACGCACGTTATGCCGAAGTGCGCGGCTGGAGCCTGGAAATTCTCAGCGAAAGTCCCGGCGAACACGGTGGCTACAAGGAAGTAATCAGCCGCATCATCGGCCACGGTGCCTATTCCCGCCTGAAGTTTGAATCCGGCGCCCACCGCGTGCAGCGGGTGCCGGTCACGGAAGCACAGGGCCGCATCCACACCTCCGCCGCCACCGTGGCGGTATTGCCAGAACTGGCGGAAGTCGAGCAGATCGAGATCAATCCTAACGATCTGCGTATCGACACTTACCGTGCTTCCGGCGCGGGTGGCCAGCACGTCAACAAGACCGATTCGGCGATCCGCATCACCCATTTGCCCAGCGGTATCGTGGTGGAATGCCAGGACGAGCGTTCCCAGCACAAGAACCGCTCGCGAGCGATGGCGCTGTTGCAGGCCAAGCTGCTGGCGGCGGAACGGGAAAAGCAAACCAGCGCCCAAGCCCAGACCCGCAAGCTGCTGGTCGGAAGTGGCGACCGCTCCGAGCGTATCCGCACCTATAATTTTCCACAGGGGCGAGTCACCGATCATCGCATCAACCTGACCCTGTACAAGCTTGGTGAAGTGTTAGCAGGTAGCCTCGATGCGCTGATCGATCCCTTGATCAATGAATATCAGGCGGATCTGCTAGCCGCTTTGGCTGAGTAAATCATTCACCTCCCCCCTTTGAAAAAGGGGGGCTGGGGGGGATTTCACACGAGTGACGGGACTTAAATCCCCCCTCACCCCCCTTTGCTAAAGCTTATCGTTACCCAAAACCGGGCAACTTACGCGCTAGGCGAACACCCTGGACGAGGAGATCGAGTTTT
>JACSSB010000019.1 GCA_014879435.1 Phycisphaerales bacterium | reverse complement strand
CTATCCGTTTCGTGACGTTCAAACCAAGGAACAGAGCTACTGGCGCGATGTGGGAACCGTGGATGCATTTTGGGAAGCCAACATGGAATTGGTGAGCGTAGATCCAGAGTTAAATCTGTACGACGCACGCTGGCCGATCTGGACTTACCAAACACAGTTGCCACCGGCCAAGTTCGTGTTCGATGACGAAGGTCGCCGGGGTATGGCGGTGGATTCCATGATCGCGGACGGTTGTATTATCTCGGGTGGTTATATCAATCATTCCCTGCTGTTTTCCGGAGTCCAAGTGCATTCTTACGCGCAGCTACGCGATGCCGTAATCCTACCTGGCGTGGATATCGGTCGTTATTGCCGATTGCGCAAGGTCATCATCGACCGTTCCTGCAATATTCCACCAGGGACCGTCATCGGTGAGAATCCAGAAGAAGACGCACAACGTTTCCATCGCACCGAGCAGGGGGTCGTTTTGGTCTCCCGCGAGATGTTGAGTTAGGAATTATCATCTATTCGCTGATCCGATCGGGTCGCCACGCGGCCATTCACTCCAAAATCTCTCCCACGAACAATCATCTTTCCAAATCGAAGGAGTTCACAGCCATGAACCAAGATTCGCCACTCGACCGGCGGCGTGCAGGTTTACTCTTGCATCCAACCTCGCTACCCGGAGGCTACGGTAACGGCGATCTAGGACCCGATGCCTATCGATTCATCGAGTTCATGGCTGCCTGCGGTTTTAGCATCTGGCAGACGCTACCGCTGGGGCCGACCCATGGCGATCTATCCCCTTATTCGGCGCAATCGGCGCATGCGGGCAATCCGCGTCTGATCGCGCTGGAGCCACTACTTGAGGCTGGGTGGTTGCAAGCGGATTCTGGGCCACCCGCGACAGAAGAGGGTTGGAGCTACCGTCAGCGTCGGTTGCGCGAAGCCTATCAGGGGTTCCAACAGCAAGGTGCTGCCGAACAAGAAGCCTATGATGCGTTTCAGCGTCAGCATGAGTGGTTGGATGACTATGCGCTTTATCAGGCCATTCGCGCAGCTCAGCAGCAGCAGGCATGGAGCGATTGGCCGGTCGAACTGCGTGATCGCCATGCAAAAGCACTGAAAGCGGCGCGTCAGCAGCATGCGGCAGCAATCGCGCAATGCAAGTTTGAGCAATTTTTGTTCTACCGGCAGTGGGCCGCTCTCAAACGCTTTGCCAATGAGCGCGGTATTCTGATTTTTGGCGACATTCCACTATTTGTCGGCTATGACAGCGCCGATGTATGGGCATGTCGCGAGGCTTTTCAATTGGATCGCGAAGGGCGACCGGAAGTCGTTGCCGGTGTGCCTCCCGATTATTTTTCCGCCACCGGCCAGCTGTGGGGTAATCCACACTACGCTTGGGATCGGATGCGCGACGATGGATTCATTTGGTGGAAAAACCGAATTCGCACCCAATTCACCCAATTCGACCTGCTGCGTATCGACCATTTCCGTGGCTTGGAGTCGTACTGGGAGATTCCCGCTACGGCCAAGACGGCGGTCGATGGTCGCTGGCAAACGGCACCCGGTCATGAGCTGTTCGAAGCCTTGCAGAAAGAGTTTGGTCCGTTGTCACTGGTGGCAGAAGACTTGGGGATCATCACCCCCGAGGTTGAAGCACTGCGCGACACCCATGGCCTACCTGGGATGAAAGTGTTGCAATTCGCCTTTGGCGGTGGCGCCGATAACCCTTATCTGCCGCATAATCACGTTGTCAATGCTGTGGCTTACACCGGTACCCACGACAACGATACCACTGCAGGTTGGTTCGAACATCTGGATGAATCGACCCGAGGGCATCTCTTCGATTATCTGGGTGGTAGTCCAGACCAGATGCCGGAACTACTGGTGCGCACCGCGTTTGCCTCTGTGGCGCGGTTGGCAGTGATACCGATGCAGGATGTTCTGAAATTGGGGAGTGAGGATCGGATGAATCAACCCGGTATCCCGAATGGCAATTGGGTCTGGCGATTCCGCTGGGAGCAGCTCGAAGCGGGTGTGGCCGATCATTACCGGCATTTATTGCAGATGTACGGACGCATTTGAATGCGTATCGAAGCCGATTTGAAGCTGGGTTTCAAAGACGTTTTGATCCGGCCCAAGCGTTCAACCTTGAACAGCCGCAGTCAGGTCCAATTGGAGCGCAGCTTCAGATTTCGGCATACCGCTCAGAGTTGGAGTGGGATTCCGATCATGGCCGCCAATATGGATACCGTCGGCACCTTAGCCATGGCGGTGGCGTTGGCCCGGCATGGCTTATGCGCCGC
>JACSSB010000186.1 GCA_014879435.1 Phycisphaerales bacterium | reverse complement strand
GTCCTGCGGTGTGCCCTGGGCGATGATGCGGCCATGATCCATGATGGCGATTTGATCACAGAGTTGATAAGCCTCTTCCATGTAATGGGTGGTCAACAGAATGGTCTTGCCACGGGCCTTGATGCGGTCAATCAGCTTCCAGAAGTTGCGACGCGCTTGCGGATCGAGGCCGGTCGTAGGTTCGTCCAGGAAGATCAGCTCTGGATCATTGACCAGGGCAATGGCCAGTAGCAGGCGCTGGCGTTGACCACCGGATAACTTGCGAGTTTCCCGGTCGAGAAATTCGCCCAGGGCGCAGGCTTCGATCAGCGTATCGAGCGGCAGAGTTCGGGTATAGAAGCTGCCAAACATGCGTAGATTCTCACGGCCGGTGATGAAATCTTGCAATGCCGTGGATTGGAACATGATGCCGATTTCCTGGCGGAAGCGTGTTCCCAACACCTCACCCCGGTAACGGATAGCGCCAGCAGTCGGTTGCTGGATACCTTCCAGCATTTCGACCGTAGTGGTTTTTCCGGCACCATTGGGGCCGAGTAAGCCGAAACAGCAGCCAGCCGGAATAGCTAGATCAAGACCATTGACGGCATTGACCCCACGAAAATGCTTAATCAGATTATGAGTTTCCAGCAAGGTACTCATGCGGCTTGCAGATTGGAATCGAGGGTAGGGAACGCGTAGGCGAATCGCGGGAGTGCGTTGATCAGAATAGCGAGATCACAAAAAAAAGGCGGGTTGCGTCATACGCTCCCCGCCTTCCTTGCAGTGCTCCGCTGATTTCAGATCTACGCGGTCAGATTTTTCGATTCGACCTCACTGTCATCGCTTTTGTCATCGTCACCGATGATCTTTACCTCGGATTCAGTGCTGTCGAATACATGGCCACCGCCGAAGGTGGGGCGACTGGGAACCCAGCCTTCCCGCCGTTGTAGGTGGTAAGCCAATCCGGTTCCCGCCGGGATCAAGCGACCGACGATGACATTTTCCTTCAGTCCGCGCAGATCGTCGCGCAGCCCACGCACCGCCGCTTCGGTCAACACCCGAGTGGTTTCCTGGAACGAAGCCGCTGAGATGAAGGACTCGGTAGCCAGTGAAGCCTTGGTGATACCCAGCAGAATCGGTAACCAGACCGCCTTGACCCGACCTTCGCTCTCAGCGCGATCGTTTTCTTCCAACAATCGAGTGCGTTCGACCTGTTCGCCCTTGATGAAGGGGGTTTCGCCCGGATCGATGATATCGACCTTGCGCAACATCTGGCGGATGATGACCTCAATGTGCTTGTCGTTGATCTTGACACCCTGCACCCGGTACACGTCCTGGATTTCCTTGACCAGATAGGCGGCCAGTTCCTGCACGCCGAGCAGCCGAAGGATGTCATGCGGGTTAGGTTCGCCATCGGCGATCATTTCACCCTGTTCGACGTATTCGCCGTCGAACACACCGACATGCCGCCACTTCGGGATCAGCTCCTCATAGAGGATGTCGCCGTCCTTGTCGCGGATCACCAAGCGCTGCTTACCCTTGGTTTCCTTACCGAATTCGATGATGCCGGATTTTTCGGCGAGGATGGCCGGTTCCTTGGGCTTGCGCGCCTCGAACAGATCCGCGACTCGGGGTAGACCACCGGTAATATCACGCGTCTTCGAGGACTCCTGCGGAATACGGGCGATGATATCACCCACCGCCAACTCAGCACCGTCGGCTATGTTGACGATAGCACCGGCAGGCAGCGGATATTGCGCCAAGTTGCTGGTGCCCGGAATGAAGAGATCATTGCCGTAAGCATCCAACAGCCGCACCAGCGGTCGCTTGTCCTTGCCTTGTGCGCCGCGCTGCTTGGGGTCCATCACCACCAGACTGGTCAAACCGGTGATCTCGTCGGCGTGCCGTTGTACGGTGACGCCTTCCTCGAATTCGGCAAAGCGTACCGAACCGGCCACTTCGGTCACGATTGGATGGGTGTAGGGGTCCCAGCGAGCGATGACCTGACCGGCTTCGGCGGTGTCACCATCCTTAACCACCAGCTCCGCACCGTAGGGAACCTTGTAACGTTCCCGCTCACGGCCCTGATCATCCACCAGGGTGATTTCACCCGAGCGGGAGACCGTGACCAGATTACCGTCACGCCGCTGTACGACCTTCATCTTGTGCAAGCGCAGGGTGCCCCGCGATTTGATTTGCACGTTGTTGCTCACCGTGGTCCGCGAGGCTGCACCACCGATGTGGAAGGTCCGCATGGTGAGCTGCGTGCCGGGTTCGCCGATGGATTGCGCGGCGATTACGCCCACCGCCTCACCGCTGTTAACCCGATGGCCGCGTGCCAGATCGCGACCGTAGCAGGCGGCGCACACGCCGTAGCGGGTGTGGCAGGTGATGGCCGAGCGCACTTGAATACGGTCGATACCCATCTCGTCGAGTTGTGCCACCCAGTGCTCATCCAGCAGGGTGCCAGAGGGTATGGCGATATCGTCGCTACCCGGCTGCAATACATCCTGAGCCACGGTTCGGCCCAGCACCCGATCGCGCAAGGGTTCTTTGATATCACCTTCCTCGACTACGGGGGTCATCCACAATCCATTGTTGGTGCCGCAATCCGGTTCGGTGACTACCAGATCCTGCGCCACATCCACCAGTCGCCGGGTGAGGTAGCCGGAGTTGGCGGTCTTCAGCGCGGTATCAGCCAGACCCTTGCGAGCGCCGTGGGTGGAGATGAAGTACTCCAACACACTCAGCCCTTCGCGGAAGTTGGCCTTGATCGGGGTTTCGATGATCTCGCCAGAGGGCTTGGCCATCAGACCACGCATTCCGGCCAATTGGCGGATTTGCGCCGCCGAACCACGAGCACCGGAATCGGCCATCATGAAGACGGGATTGAGCGACGGTTGACGAACTTCCATCCCCTCACGGTCCTTGACCATTTCGGAACCCAAGTTGTCCATCATCGCCTTGGCCACCTGATCATTGGTCCGCGACCAGATGTCCACGACCTTGTTATAACGCTCGCCCTTGGTCACCAAGCCATCCTTGTATTGCTGGTCGATTTCTTTGACTTCTTGGTCGGCTTCTTCCAGCAAAGCGGTTTTCTTGCCCGGAATCTTGAAGTCTTCAAAGCCAATCGACGAACCCGAACGGGTGGCGTAGTGAAAGCCGGTGTACATCAATTGGTCGGCAAAGATGACCGTATCTTTCAATCCCAGCCGCCGATAGCACTCGTTGATCAGTTGCGAGACCGTCTTTTTCTTCAGCACCTGATTGATAAGGGTGAAGGGGAGATGCTTGGGCAGGATTTCGGAGAGCAGCATCCGGCCGACGGTGGTCGAGATGCGATAACGCAGCGGAACATGGTGCAGTCCGGCCGCACGCAGATCCTCAATCCGTGCAAGATCGAGCACCTCACCGGCTTCAACCAGAATTTGACCGTTAGCGGCTTTTAGGTCGCGGGAGAATTTTGGATGTACGGCAGCCTTGAGCAAGGTTTCGATACCGTCCAGGGGTTCTTCACGGTTCAGGCGTACCTCGACCCGAGCGTGCAATTCCACCTTTTGGCTCTCGTAAGCCCGATGCACTTCCTGAAGATCGGTGAACACCATGCCTTCACCACGGGCATTGATGCGCTCGCGAGTCAAATAGTACAGACCGAGTACCACGTCCTGGGAAGGGACGATGATCGGTTCGCCGTTGGCTGGGCTGAGGATGTTGTTGGTGGACATCATCAGTGCGCGGGCTTCAAGCTGAGCCTCGATCGACAGCGGCACGTGCACCGCCATCTGGTCACCGTCAAAGTCGGCATTGAAGGCGGTGCAGACCAAGGGATGCAACTGAATGGCTTTACCTTCGATCAAAGTGGGTTCGAAGGCTTGAATGCCCAAGCGGTGCAGGGTAGGGGCACGATTGAGCAGTACCGGATGTTCGCGGATCACCTCTTCCAGGATGTCCCATACCACCGGCTCCTCGCGTTCCACCATTTTCTTGGCGGCCTTGATGGTGGTGGACATGTTGCGGAATTGCAGTTTGCTGAAGATGAACGGCTTGAACAGTTCCAGCGCCATCTTCTTGGGCAGTCCGCACTGGTGCAGGCGCAGGGTCGGGCCGACCACGATCACCGAGCGGCCCGAATAGTCCACGCGCTTGCCGAGCAGATTTTGGCGGAAGCGGCCTTGCTTACCCTTGATCATGTCGGCCAAGGATTTTAGCGGTCGCTTATTGCTGCCGGTAATGGCCCGTCCACGACGGCCGTTATCCAGCAGCGAATCAACGGCTTCCTGCAACATCCGCTTCTCGTTGCGGACGATGATGTCCGGGGCCGAGAGTTCCAGCAAGCGCTTTAAGCGGTTGTTGCGATTGATCACTCGCCGGTAGAGATCGTTGAGATCGGAAGTAGCGAAGCGCCCACCATCCAGGGGCACCAGTGGCCGCAGATCGGGCGGTAGCACCGGCAGCACGGTCAGTACCATCCATTCCGGTTTATTGCCAGAATGGAGGAAGGATTCTACCAGCTTGAGGCGCTTTGACAGACGCTTGAGCTTGGTTTCGGAGCTGCATTCGAGGATTTCCTGACGCAGTTTCCCCATCAATTCCTTCAGATCCATCGCATGCAGCAGTTGATGGATCGCTTCGGCTCCCATCCGGGCGTCGAACTCATCACCGTACTGCTCGACCGCTTCCAAATAGCTTTCGTCGGTAAGCAATTGACCTTTTTCCAAGGTCTGCGTCATACCGGGGTCAATGACCACATAAGATTCGAAATACAACACCCGCTCGATGTCGCGTAGGGTCATGTCTAACAGCAGACCAATGCGAGAGGGCAGCGATTTCAAAAACCAGATATGGGCTACCGGGCTGGCCAATTCGATATGGCCCATCCGCTCGCGCCGCACCTTGGCCAGAGTGACTTCGACTCCGCATTTCTCGCAGACCACACCGCGATGCTTGAGTCGCTTGTACTTGCCGCACAGGCACTCGTAGTCCTTGGTTGGGCCGAAGATCTTGGCGCAGAACAGCCCGTCGCGCTCCGGTTTGAAAGTCCGGTAATTGATGGTCTCGGGCTTCTTCACCTCACCACGGCTCCAGGCGCGGATCATTTCCGGCGAGGCCAGCCCGATGCGGATCGCGTCGAAATCTTCGATCTCATCGAATGTCTTGAACGGGTTCAGCAGCTCTTTCATCATCTCTCACCCACGGGATTGCATGACGCCGCCGCAACCGGCGGCGGGTCCGTTGGCCTCACTTCACTCATTGCGCGTTGGCGGCGCTACGTCGTCTTCCAGCTCGATGTTGATGCCCAGCGAGCGGATTTCCTTGACCAATACGTTGAAGGATTCGGGCATACCGGCTTCCATACGGTGGTTGCCGTCCACGATATTCTTGTAAACCTTGGTGCGGCCATTCACGTCGTCTGACTTCACCGTCAGCATTTCCTGCAAGGTGTAGGACGCACCATAGGCTTCCAGTGCCCATACTTCCATTTCGCCAAAGCGCTGACCGCCGAACTGTGCCTTGCCACCCAGAGGTTGTTGGGTCACTAGGCTGTAGGGACCGGTAGAGCGTGCATGCATCTTGTCGTCCACCAGATGGTTGAGTTTGAGCATGTACATGTAACCCACAGTCACAGGTCGCTCAAAGGGATCACCGGTACGGCCATCGTACAGCGTGGATTGACCGGTTTCCGGCAGTCCAGCCAGTTGCAGCAGCTCGCGCATTTCCTCTTCGGAGGCACCGTCGAACACCGGCGTAGCAATCGGTACGCCACCACGCAGATTGCGACTCAGTGTTAATAATTCCTCGTTACTGAACTGTCCCAGATCAACGCTCTGTCCTCCGTCCTGGTTGTAAATCTGATCCAGGAACTCGTGCAGATCGGCGATCTGTGCCTGAGCATCCAGCAAACGGCCGAGTTTGGCGCCAAGTCCCTTGGCAGCCCAGCCTAAATGGGTTTCCAGCACCTGACCAACGTTCATCCGTGAGGGGACCCCCAGCGGATTGAGCACGATGTCAACGGGCGTACCATCTTCCAGATAGGGCATGTCTTCTTGCGGTACGATCATCGAAACCACGCCCTTGTTCCCATGACGCCCCGCCATTTTATCGCCGGGCTGAATGCGCCGCTTGACGGCCAGATAGACCTTGACCATCTTGAGCACGCCTGGGGCCAGATCATCGCCTTGGGTCAGCTTGCGGCGTTTTTCCTCGAACTTCTGGTCGAATTCCTTACGCTGCTGATCCAGTTGCCGATTGATCTTCTCCAGTTGCTCGTTCAGTTCCTCGGCATGCATCCGAATATCGAACCACTGTTCACGCCGCAAGCCGTTGAGGTACTCGACGGTGACGGTGGCGCCACCACGCAGGCCGTTGGGTCCGCCGTCAGCCACTTGGTCGGCCAGCATCCGTTCCATCCGCTGGTACAGGTCGTCCTCCAGGATGCGCAACTGGTCGTTCAAATCCTTGCGAATCCGCTTCAGCTCTGTTTCTTCGATCTGCTGGGCGCGGGAGTCTTTTTCCACGCCGTCACGGGTAAACACCCGGACATCGATGACCGTGCCGTCCATGCCCGAAGGCACTCGCAGCGAGGTGTCCTTCACGTCCGAGGCTTTCTCACCGAAGATCGCCCGCAGCAATTTTTCTTCCGGCGTCAATTGGGTTTCGCCCTTGGGCGTCACCTTGCCGACCAGAATATCGCCTGCCTTGACCTCGGCGCCGATGTAAACGATACCGGCCTCATCCAAACGCGCCAACGCGCTTTCGCCAACGTTGGGGATATCAGAGGTGATTTCTTCAGGTCCGAGCTTGGTGTCGCGAGCGACGCAGGACAATTCCTCGATGTGGATGGTGGTGAAGCGGTCTTCCTGCACGACCCGCTCCGAGATCAGGATCGAGTCTTCGAAGTTGTAGCCGTTCCAAGGCATGAAGGCGACCAGCAGGTTCTGACCCAGCGCCAGTTCACCCATATCGGTGGATGGGCCGTCAGCCAGCACGTCACCACGCGCTACGATATCGTCCACTTGGACCAGCGGTCGTTGGTTGATGCAGGTGTTCTGGTTGGAGCGGGTGTACTTGGTCAGATTGTAGATGTCCACACCCGGCTCGCCAGCTTCGGTTTCGGCGTCGTTGACCCGCACCACAATGCGGCTGGCGTCCACCGAGTCCACCCGGCCACCACGGCTGGCGATCACACACACGCCGGAATCGCGGGCCACGATCCGTTCCATGCCGGTGCCAACCAACGGTTTTTCGGCACGCAAGGTGGGGACCGCTTGGCGTTGCATGTTGGAACCCATCAGCGCGCGGTTGGCGTCGTCGTGTTCCAGGAACGGGATGAGGGCCGCCGCCACCGAGACGATTTGCTTGGGCGATACGTCCATGTATTGCACCCGGTCCGAAGCCGTCAAGGTAAATTCGTTCAGATGACGACAGGAGACCAGATCATCGGTCAGCCGCCCATTGGCATCGAGCGGGGCGTTGGCCTGAGCAATGACATATTGACCTTCTTCAATGGCCGACAAATAGTCGATTTGATTAGTGACTTGGCCATCCACCACCCGACGGTAAGGTGTTTCCAGAAAACCGTAGGGGTTGGTGCGCGCATAGACCGCCAAGGAATTGATCAGACCGATATTCGGACCTTCCGGGGTTTCAATCGGGCAAACTCGGCCGTAATGCGTGGCGTGAACGTCACGCACCTCAAACCCGGCGCGCTCACGGGTCAAGCCGCCCGGCCCCAGTGCCGATACCCGACGCTTGTGCGTCACCTCGGACAAGGGATTGTTCTGATCCATGAACTGCGACAACTGCGAAGAGCCGAAGAATTCCTTGATAGCGGCAGCCACCGGTTTGGCGTTGATCAGATCCTGTGGGGTCAGCCCTTCGGATTCGGCCAGACTCAGCCGCTCCTTGACCGCACGCTCGACCCGCACCAGACCAATTCGGAACACGTTTTCGGTCATCTCGCCGACGCAACGGATGCGGCGGTTACCGAGATGGTCGATGTCATCGACTTGGCCATTACCATTGCGAATGTCGATCAGGGTCTTGAGCACCGCCAAGATATCTTCGGTCGACAGGACGCCGGGAGGATGTTCCTTAGTGGGTATGCCCGGAATCGGCGCACGACGATCACCGACTCGGCTGTCGAATTTCATACGACCGACATCGGACAGGTCGTAGCGCTCCGTCGAAAAGAACAGATCGTGCAGCAGACGCTGGGCAGCATCCTTGGTCGGCGGCTCACCCGGACGCATCATCCGGTAGATTTCTACCTGTGCTTCCCACTGACTGCGTGTGGGGTCGGCACGCAGGGTATTGGAGATGTAGGGACCCTGGTTGACGTCGTTGACGTAGAGAGTCTGAAATTCGGTGATACCGCTGGCCTGAATCTTCTCCAGCTTTTCCTGGGTCAGCTCGTCGTTGGCCTGAGCGATCAGCTCTCCGGTATCGGGGTCACGCAGGTCGTGGGCGACGATTTTGCCAATCAGGTATTCAAGCGGAACAGGCAGGCTTTGGATGCCCGCTTCCGCTAGCTTGCGGACGTGGCGGACCTTGACCCGCTCTCCCGCTTTGAGCAGTAATTGATCGCCGATGTGGATATCAAAACTGGCAGTTTCGCTTTGCAGGCGCTCTGGTACCAGATCCAGCGTGAAATGCTCGCCATCGACGTGGAGGGTATTGGTTTTGAAGAACATCTCCAGGATACGTTCGTTGACGCTACGCGCCTGGGGATCGTTCGGGTTTGGATCTTCAAACAGCGCCCGTAACAGAATGGTCACTGGCAATTTACGGCGACGATCAATACGTGCATACACGATGTCCTTGACGTCGAATTCGAAATCGAGCCAGGAGCCACGGTAAGGAATGATGCGCGCAGAAAACAGCAGCTTGCCGGAGGAGTGGGTCTTACCCTTGTCGTGATCGAAGAAGACACCGGGCGAGCGATGCAACTGCGAGACGATGACTCGTTCGGTACCGTTGATGACGAAGGTTCCGTTGTCGGTCATCAGGGGCAGTTCGCCCATGTAGACTTCGTTTTCTTTGATGTCCTTGATCTTCTGGGTGCTGGCTTCAGCATCCTTATCCATCAACACCAGGCGCAGGCGCACGCGCAGCGGCGCGGCGTAGGTTAGGCCACGCAACTGACATTCACGGACATCGAATACTGGCTCGCCCAGGCGGTAGCTGACGTATTCCAGCCGTGCGTTGCCCGAGTAACTAACGATTGGGAATACTGAACGAAAGGCGGCATGCAGTCCCACCACCCGGCGTTCTCCTGGTGGCACCTCGGTTTGCAGGAACTCGCGGTACGAATCGAGTTGAATCGCCAGCAGGTAGGGTACTTCGAGAATGCTGGGGCGCTTGCCGAAGTCTTTACGAATGCGTCTCTTTTCAGTAAAAGTGTAGGCCATCGGGGTTCCTCTCACGGAAGTGCCAGCCACGGGCGGGAGTCATTTGACTCCATTGCCGATTTCGCTTTGCTGTTTCGCGTATCGAAACGGCGATATTGCCTGAAGACCCAAATAGAAACAGGCCGGCGGCCTGAAGCCACCAGCCGTTTCTGTTCAGGGCTGTCTAAGTCAGGCAATGCTACGCAACGAGATCCCACCAAGGGGAATTGCGAAGCGCTTACTTGATGTCGACCTTGGCGCCGGCTTCCTCCAGCTTCTTCTTGATATCCTCGGCTTCAGCCTTGGGCACGCCTTCCTTGATCATGGAGGGCACGCCTTCCACCAAGTCCTTGGCTTCTTTCAGCCCCAGACCGGTCAGGGCGCGTACCACCTTGATCACTTCGACTTTCTTTTCGCCGAAGGTGGACATGACGACGTCGAACTCGGTCTTTTCCTCAACCGGCGCGGCGGCTACGGCGGCGGCCGGAGCGGCAGCCACGGCGGCGGCGGCGGTGACACCAAACTTCTCTTCCATCGCGGAAATCAGATCCACGATTTCCATGACGGTCATGCTGGAAATGGCGTCCAGCATTTCTTCTTTGGAAACGGCCATTATGGGTTTACTCCTGGATAAAGATGCTAAAAATTTGTGCTGCTGGTTATCAGATGGGTTGCCAGATACCTTCAGGCAGCTTCTTTTTGCTGCCGGATGGCATCGACCGTGCGCACCAGTTTGCCGGGAATTTCATTGAGCGTCCGCGCGAATTTATCGAGCGGTGCCCGCATACAAGCCATGAGTAGACTGATCGCCTCGTCACGGGTCGGCAGGCTAGCCAGACGATCCAGCTCGCTGGCTGGAAAGGCCTGTCCACCGACTGCTAGTGCCTTGACGACCAATTTGTCATTGGCTTTATCCTTAAGAAATTCCTTGAATATCCGCGCCGCCGTGCCTGGATCTTCCTGAGAGAACGCCAGAATCAGCGGTCCCACTAGGTTGGGTTGCAGGCACTCAAACTCGGTCCCCTGTACGGCGCGTCGCGCCAGGGTGTTTTTGACGACACGCAGATAAACGCCGGTTTCCCGTGCTTTGACTCGCAAGGTCATGAGCTGAGCTACGCTAAGCCCACGGTACTCGGCGGCAATCGCGGAGTGCGCACTGGCAGCTACTTTGGCGACTTCCGCCACCACAGCCTGTTTTTCTGCCAGATTGAGACTCATTGCATTACCTCAAGGTTTTTCTCCACATAGCGTGGAGCATTTGAGAGCGGCGGCCTTACCAGGAATAATCCGGAAGGGCTTTGCCGTCTGCGCGGGGTGTTTCGGTTAGATCCCGTCACCATTAAGCCTGATGGCGCCCGCGGTCTTTGACGCTGGCCGGAAGTTTCCGGCCGGCCCAAAGTTCGTTGTCCGTTTCCGAGACATGCGTGGAGAACGGTTTAGAATGATAAGGTGGCCTGATCGACGGCGAGACCCGGTCCCATGGTGGTGGACACGGTGATTCGACGGATATAAATACCCTTGGCCGTTGCAGGCTTGACCTTTTGTAGATCGTGCAATAAGGCCTGCAGGTTTTCTTGCAATTGATCGGGGGCGAAATCCACCTTACCAATAGTGCAGTGAATGATGCCGGTCTTGTCGGTGCGATAGCGCACTTGTCCCGCCTTGGCGTTACGGATGGCGCCCGCCACATCGGGGGTTACGGTACCGACCTTAGGATTGGGCATCAAGCCACGTGGACCCAGGATCTTACCAAGCTGACCCACTAGGCGCATCGCATCCGGCGCGGCAATGACCACATCAAAGTCAAGATTGCCCGCTTTCACCGATTCGGCCAAATCTTCGAAGCCAACCACGTCCGCGCCAGCGGCGACAGCGGCATCTGCGTTAGCACCTTGTGCAAATACTGCCACACGTACCGTTTTTCCGGTTCCGTGGGGTAGCACCGTGGCACTGCGTACCACTTGGTCGGATTTACGCGGGTCCACGCCAAGATTGACGGCTACATCCACTGATTCCTTAAACTTGGCAGGAGGCAATCCTTTCAATAATTGCAGCGCTTCCTCAATCGGATAAAACTTTCCCGGTGTCAATTGGGCGCGAATCGCTTGCATGCGTTTGGAGAGCTTGGCCATGTTACTCTGCCTCCTGAATAACCAGGCCCATGGAACGGGCACTACCGGCAATGGTACGTACTGCGGCGTCGAGATCAGCAGCAGTCAGATCGGGGGCCTTTTGCTTGGCGACATCTTCCAGTTGGGCGCGAGTCACCGTACCGACCTTCTTGGTATTGGGGGTAGGGCTGCCCTTGTCGATCCCCAGCGCCTTTTTCAATAGCACTGTGGCCGGTGGGGTCTTCATGATGAAGGTAAAGCTACGGTCACTGTAGACCGTGATCACCACCGGAATCGGCAGACCCGGCTCTAGATTCTGGGTCTGAGCGTTGAAAGCCTTGCAGAATTCCATGATATTCACGCCGTGCTGACCCAAGGCCGGACCAACAGGCGGACTGGGATTAGCCTTAGCGGCAGCGACTTGCAATTTGACGTACGCTGTAACTTTTTTTGCCATTTAGGACTCCTGTCGGGTACTAGCGCCTCGCGGCTCCCCGAATAAGCCATCCGGATGACCGGATGACGGGAAAAGCAACCGGTAAATACCGGTTAACGGGATACTTTTTCGACCTGACTGAATTCGAGTTCGACGGGAGTGGTTCGGCCGAAAATCATGACGCCGACACGTAGCCGACTCTTTTCGTAATTCACTTCCTCGACCACGCCTTCGAAATCGTTGAAAGGGCCATCGGTGACCCGCACCATCTCTCCAGGCTCATAAAGTACTTTGGGCTTGGGCTTATCGACACCGTCCTGAATACGCTGCAGGATGATTTGCGCTTCCTTTTCCGAAATCGGTGCCGGCTTGTCGCTGGTGCCTCCGATAAAACCCAATACCTTAGGAACACTGCGGACTAGGTGCCAGGTGTCATTGTCCATTTCCATCTGTACTAGCACGTATCCGGGAAAGAACTTGCGATCACTCTTGCGTTTTTGTCCGTCACGCATTTCCACGACTTCTTCGGTCGGTACCAGAATCTGACCGAAGCGATCGGTGATGCCCTCACGATTAATCCGCTCCAATAATGAACGTCTGACGTGTTGCTCAAAACCGGAATAGGCTTGCACCACATACCATCGCATCACCATCAATCACTCCGCTAACCGGTGATCAGCCGGACCAGCCACAACAGCAGAACGTCGAGTAGCCACAGCAACAAACCCATGATCACGACCATTGCGATCACGATCAAAGTGGTTTGCGTGGTTTCGGCACGTGTTGGCCATACCACCTTGCGTAATTCGGAGCGGGCTCCCCGAATGAACTCCATGGTTTCTGCGCCGGGTTCGGTTTTCAGGGCGATGACTACCGCCACACCGCTTGCTATCAATAACAAGATGACGCGAACCAACAGCGATTGATTTGCGAAGACGTAAAAAACCACCAAGGCGACTAAGATAATAGCGCCCGCAGCCAGAAGCTTGTATAGATCGGTGCGGCTGGTAGTCGTTTGTGATTCGAATTTGGTCGGATTCATATGGGTCGCGGGCTTACACGCCCCAACGAATCCCACCTCCGTCGGATGTGACGGAGTGGGAAACAAGGCATGCCGTAAGGAAGATGGCAGGCCAGGAGGGAATCGAACCCCCAACCTGCGGTTTTGGAGACCGCTGCTCTGCCAATTGAGC
>JACSSB010000214.1 GCA_014879435.1 Phycisphaerales bacterium | reverse complement strand
GATCGACCGAGATGGAGCGCGATCCAGCGGATCAGCCACAGCGCCAGGGGATTACCCCGTTCTGGCAGGCGCGCCCACTGTCGGCTCATGCACGGCTTGCCCGTGATGTAGCGGATGCGACTTCGCCCCTCCCCTCTTCGGCCATGAGCGCTTCGATTCCCGATGGCGAATCCCAGTTGCCTACCCAAGATTGAGCTTCCGCTTGCCCCAGTAATTGATCCAGATGCACTAGGCTAAATCCGCGTGCGCGCAACCGGTCAATCGTCAATTGCGTCGTGCGCAATACCTGCTGGGGATCGAAGCGCGCCACCCCATAATAAAGCTCATGCAACAGGATGATCGAACCGTTGCGGGCGCGGTCTGCGATATGGGCCGAGATGCGTTCGGGGTCGCGGTGAAACCCTTCCAAACCGCGCACATCCCAAGCGATATTACGCAACCGCAGGTGATGCAACACCTTGTCCAGTCCTGGGCGCGATATTCCGACTGGTGTGCGCACAAAACGCGGGGAGTGGCCCAAAATAGAACTCAGGACACGGTTGGCCGCCTCGAATTCGGCAAGGAGCTGTCGCTCGGATGCAAAAGCCCAAGCATATCCATGGTGATTGGAGTGATTCGCAATCAGGTGCCCGTCTGCGGCCGCTTCCGTCACCAGGGCCGGATAGCGCTGGGCCGCTTCGCCGATGTAGAAGAAAGTGGCGGGAACGCCTTCGCGCCGCAGCAATTCGAGCAACAACGGGGTGATGGCGGGATCGGGGCCATCATCGAAGGTCAAGGCTACCCAAGGTTGCGCGGATGGGCCACGACACGCCGCGTGCAAGTAGAAATTCAGGCGTGGCACCAACGCGCCGACCGCCAGTAGCACTAGGTAAGATCCTAGCAACCCAGCGAGCAAACCGCTTCGAAGCGGACAGGGAACCATCAGTGCCAGGATCGCGCCAAGTGCGCTGATGACCCCCATGGCACTCCATGTGAATGGATTCATTAACACTGATCAGGCCAACAACCATCAGATTGGATTGATAGACCCACCCAAGCCGGTGGACAGGTCGATTTTCAGCAAGTACGACATTGCGCGATATGGGCGCTCAAAGCGCGCAGCGAGGCAAATACTCGCTGATTCTCCTTATCGTCAGAACGCAGTTGAAAGCCGTAGGTTTTCGAAATCGCTAATGCCAGTTCCAGAGCATCGATGGAATCGAGGCCAAGACCTTCACCGAACAACGGCTCTTCAGGGGCAATTTGTTCTGGGCTGAGATCTTCCAAGTGCAGGGTCTCGACCAATAGCCGAGCCACCTCCAACTCGAATGGTGAGAGAACATCCATGGGGGACCTCGTCAACGATGGAAATGTGTGGTGTAGCGATGCTATCGAAACTTATAAATTCGAGCATAAACTATACCATGGCTTATTCAAAAAACCTGCCCACGCTCAGCCTGAGCGCACATCCGAGTACATGATTCTGCAAACGCAAACGCTTCAATTCCGCTACGATTTTTCCACATCCGTCCCCAAGGTAGTCAGGTCAATTCAGTGGTCCATTTCGTGAATACTAGATCTCCTATCCAACAAGATTCTGGGGGATGAAACCCATGTTTCCTTTCCAGATGCTCTATTGCGATGAGATCCAAGCGGCTGATGCGCTGAACGACGAGCGCTTGCTGGCGCTGATCCGATACCGCGAGCCGGTTGTGCCGGTACAAGACCCACGTGTCAGCATCATTCCTCTTGCCGAATTGGGGGGAGCTGCAACCGCCGAAGTCTGGCTCAGCGCCCAACCGGTGCGGACTGGGGTCACTCATGGAGTGAGCCACGTTGGCAACGATGAACTGTTGTTTCTCCAGCTCCACTTGGACGAATACGCCTCCGATGCCTTGCAAGCCCTGACCGCGTTGGCCTACCAGCGATTGTTAGCGACGATGCGCGCTTTGGGCTATCCACATCTGCTACGCGTCTGGAATTATTTCCCCGCGATCAACCAGGAATATGGGGATCTGGAGCGCTACCGTGCGTTTTGCGTGGGTCGGCATCAGGTGCTGACAGCAGAGTTGGCCGAATTCGAGACGCATCTGCCTGCCGCCTCCGCCCTTGGTACGGATGTGCCCGACCTGCGGTTATACGCGCTGGCCAGCCGGACGGCGGGAATCCAGATTGAAAACCCACGGCAAACCAGTGCTTTTCGCTATCCCAGCCAATATGGGCCGCGCAGCCCTTCGTTCTCGCGTGCCATATTGCAGGCTTGGGGAAAACGGCAACATCATCTCTATATTTCTGGTACGGCCAGCATTGTTGGCTATGCCAG
>JACSSB010000243.1 GCA_014879435.1 Phycisphaerales bacterium | reverse complement strand
ACCGAGGAATCCACACCGCCCGACAGCGCCAACAATACTTTATCGTCACCCACTTGCTCGCGGATGGTGGCAATGCTGTCCTCGATGATATTGCCGGTGGTCCACAACGGCGCACAGCCACAGATATCCAACACGAAGCGGCGCAGGATGCGTTCACCCTGGCGCGTGTGCGTCACCTCTGGATGAAACTGCACGCCATACCAACGCCGATGTTCATCAGCCAAACCAGCAATCGGACAAGTCTCGGTACTGGCGATGCGCGTAAAACCGGGTGGCAGCGCGATCACTTGATCGCCATGGCTCATCCAGACATCTAACAGACCGTAACCTTCCGGGCTGGCGTGGTCTTCAATATCGCGCAACAGGGTGGAATGACCATGGGCACGAACCTGGGCATAACCGAATTCCTGATGATCGGAACACTCCACCTGACCACCTAACTGCATGGCCATGGCCTGCATGCCATAACAAATGCCCAGCAGTGGCGTTTCTAACCCCAGGACAAACTCGGGAATGCGTGGCCCGTCGGCCACCGTGGTCGATTCCGGCCCTCCTGATAGGATCACGCCACGGGGTTGAAAATCCCGCAGTACCTCTGGATCAGCATCGTAGGGATGAATTTCGCAATAAACCCCAATTTCCCGCACTCGGCGCGCAATGAGCTGGGTGTACTGCGCGCCAAAGTCGAGGATGAGAATACGGTCAAGATGAATGTTGGGAGCGCTCATGTTCAATCGACCCGATAGTTCGGTGCTTCCTTGGTAATCGTCACATCGTGGACATGACTTTCGCGCATTCCCGCACTGGTCACCCGCGTAAAAGCGGGTTTGACGCGCATCTCAGCCACATCCCGACAGCCGACATAACCCATACTGGAACGCAGCCCTCCCATCAGTTGATTGATGATCGCCAGCATACTGCCCTTATAGGGTACCCGGCCCTCGATCCCTTCCGGCACCAGTTTCTCCACCGCGCTACCTTCCTGGAAATAACGATCACTGGAACCGTGCTGCTGGGTCATGGCACCGATCGAACCCATGCCACGATAGGATTTATAGGACCGGCCCTGATAAAGCTCTACCTCGCCCGGCGCTTCTTCGGTACCGGCAAACAGACTGCCGATCATCACTGAATGCGCACCAGCGACGATGGCTTTGGCCAGATCGCCAGAATAGCGCACTCCGCCATCGGCGATGACCGGCACATCACAATCGCGCAGCGCCTCAGCGACATTGGCCACCGCACTGATTTGTGGGACGCCAACTCCGGCAATGATGCGGGTGGTGCAGATTGAACCAGGGCCGATGCCAACCTTGACCGCATCCACCCCCGCCTCGACCAGATCGCGGGCGGCGGCGGCGGTGGCGATGTTGCCGCCGATCACTTGCATCTGGGGAAAACGTTCTTTGATCCAGCGTACCCGGTCCAACACATTGCGAGAATGACCATGGGCGGTATCAACCACCAACACATCGACACCAGCACTCACCAAGGCCGCAATTCGCTCCTCAGTATCACCGCCAGTGCCCACCGCCGCGCCAGCGCGTAAGCGGCCCCATTCGTCCTTACACGCCAGCGGGAAATCACTGGATTTCTGAATATCTTTTACCGTGATCATGCCGCGCAACTGAAAACGGTCGTTGACCACCAGTACTTTTTCGATGCGATATCGGTGCAGCAGCGCGACCACTTCCTCACGGCTGGCACCTTCTCGCACAGTGACCAAGCGCTCCTTCGGCGTCATCACGGCGCTGACCGGCGCATCCAGATTATGTTCGAAGCGTAAATCGCGACTGGTGACGATACCGGTCAGAATTTCACCATCGACCACCGGCACCCCCGAGATGTGATGCGCACGGGTCAACGCCAATATCTCGCGGATACTGGTGGATGGCCCGGTGACGATAGGATCATTGATGACGCCGGTTTCGTATTTTTTCACCCGTCGCACTTCATGGGCCTGTTTCTCGATCGACATGTTCTTGTGGATAATGCCGATGCCGCCCTCTTGCGCCAGCGAGATGGCCAACCGCGATTCGGTGACTGTGTCCATCGCCGCCGACACCAACGGGATATTCAGACTGATGGCCCGAGTCAGTTGTGTCTTGAGGCTGACATCTCTGGGCAAGACCTCAGAATAGGCGGGAAGAAGCAGGACATCATCGAAGGTCAGGGCTTCTTGAACGATTCGCATGGCAGGGCCTCAAGACTTGGATTGCAATAAAACGGATTATTATAAAATTGCATACCATTCAGGTAAACGAATATTGATCCAATGTCCTGCTTTCTTGGGGTTCACGGGAACGATTTCGCGACCAAACCGACGAAATATATGAAGATCTCGCCCCAGCATCGTTTTAAATACGGACTTTTTAAACATGGACATTTCCATACCACCTCGCATCATCCATACCGTCTCTGGCCTGAATCGAGAGGTCTCCACGCTTTTGGAGAGCCAATATCCATCGCTATGGGTGGAAGGCGAGGTCTCTAATCTGTCCCGGCCCACCTCAGGCCACCTCTATTTCTCGCTCAAGGACGCCAAGGCCCAGATCCGCTGCGCGCTGTTTCAGCACCGCGCTCTACTTTTTCGTGACTGTCCCCGCAACGGTCAACAGGTCTTGCTGCGGGGTCGCATCAGCTTGTACGCACCACGCGGCGATTTCCAAATCATCGTCGATTATGTGGAAGAAGCCGGTGCAGGTGCTCTGCGGCGTGCTTTTGATCAATTGCGATTACGCTTGGAGCAGGAAGGGCTGTTCGCTCCAGAGCACAAAAAAATTCCGCCACGCTTTCCCCAGCGCATTGGCGTCATCACCTCGCCCACTGGCGCGGCGCTACGCGACGTACTCAGCGTGTTGCGCCGTCGCCTCCCGACCTTGCCTGTATTGGTCTATCCAATCCCGGTACAAGGCCAAGACGCGGCTACACAGATTACCCGAACCCTGCACCTCGCCTCTCAGCGACAAGAATGCGATGTCTTGTTGCTGGTTCGCGGCGGTGGCTCGCTGGAGGATTTGCAGGCGTTCAACGAAGAAAGCGTGGCGCGGGCCATCGCAAACTGTACGATCCCACTGATAACCGGCATCGGCCACGAAACCGATGTGACCATCGCCGATTTCGCCGCTGATTTACGCGCACCCACCCCTACGGCGGCGGCCGAACTGGCCAGTCCTGATCGACAAGAATGGCTGCGCACGATCCGCCTGCTGGCAGACCGACTGGAAAGAGTGTTGTGGCACCGCCTGAACGAGCGCCATCAGCGCCTGAATCCGTTGCTCGAACGGCTAGCGCGGCGACAACCTCGGCGTGGTCTGCAGGACCGCACGCAGCGCCTGGATGAACTGGATCAACGGCTGCAACGGACGCTGAGTAGACGCCTGGAGCATGAACAGCAGCGATTGATCGGACTGAATACACGCTTGTGGGCACGGATTCCAGCAGCACGGCTACCTGCGGCGCATCAGCAGTTGCAGACACTGACACGCCGTCTGCGGACAGCGTTGGTACGACACCTACAAGTAGCCGACCAGCGCCTGCACAGCCTGAGCGACGCTCTGCATACCTTAAGCCCACTGGCGACGTTGAAACGTGGTTATGCAATTCTGCGCCGAGAACCGGATCAAATCGTCATCCGGCGTGCTGATCAACTGCAAATTGGCGACACGGTGGAGGCTTTACTCGGCTCTGGCCGCCTGTATTGCGCGATCACCGCTATTGAGGATCAGCCACAAGTGGCAGATTCTGAAACCTGTTCTGAAGAAAATCCCTAATCGATGCGTCGCCTAGGATTATTGTTGCTGATCTGTGCATTGGGCGCCTATTGGGCTTGGCGTGATCGCCCCATAGAGCGACCTCCTGGAGTACTCGCGCCGGATGTTCCACAGCAAACACTACTCGATAAAAAGGCGCTCACCTTTCAAAAAGGTCGTTACCAGATCAAGGCGCTGGCAGCATTCACCCTCGAAGCACGGGTGTTGGGCCGAGAAAACTATTACTTCGATGCGGGCGCTGATCTCTCACCACTCGATCTGACGCTAGGCTGGGGACCGATGTCAGACAGTCAGGTACTGGAGCAGATCGAAATTCGGCAACGCCATCGCTTCTATTACTGGCGGTGGCTAAATGACGCTCCCATCCCACGTCGGGATATCGAAACCCATAGCGCCAACATGCACCTCATCCCCGCGACCGGTTACATCGCCGACCAACTGCAAGCGATCCGTCCCGGTCATATCGTCAGCTTGCGCGGCTACTTGGTTGAAGTCCATCGCGATGACGGTTGGCAACAGCGCAGCTCGCTCAGTCGCGAGGATACGGGCGATGGTGCCTGCGAACTGATCTGGGTGGAAGAAATAAGGTGGCACTAACGGTCTCCCTGCTCATGGTGCTGGCCGTCCGCTCCTATTTCTTCGCTGCATGACCGCATTTAACCCTACTTGTAATAATATTACTCTGAGTCACAAGACTCTGAATCATCCCTTTCCGACTCGACAGGACTCCTCGCCATGAAGCTTGAGATCATCAGTCGCTATCCGGATACTCTGTCCAAATCATCGCCCTTGTTGTTCGTGCACGGTTCATTTTCGGATGCACGCATTTGGGATATCCACTTCCTGCCCTACTTCGCACAACACGGTTACGAAGCGCATGCCGTCAGTCTGCGTGGTCATGGACAGAGTGAAGGCTATCAACTTCTGCCTCTCTGGCGGCTGGCCGATTACGTGGCCGATCTGGCCCAAGCAGTGGCGACCTTAGCCGCCCCGCCAGTGTTAATCGGGCATTCGATGGGCGGCATGGTGGTGCAAAAATATCTGGAAGCCCATCCCGAAATGCCGGGCCTAGTACTGATGGCCTCGGTGCCGCCGCAAGGGCTATTGCTCACCAACCTGGATATGGCGATGCGACGCCCCTTCCTATTCCAGCAGATGGCGCTGCTTTCCATGCTAGGCCCCGGATGCGGTACGCCGGAGATGATGCGGCAATTGCTGTTTTCTTCCGATATGCCCCAGGAAAAACTGCGTGAGTATTTCAATTACATGCAAGCGGAATCACAAGTCGTATCACTGGATATGATGGGCATTGATCCACTGCGGCTCACGCCGGGACAACTACGGCTGCCAGTCCTGGTGCAGGGGGCGGAAGACGATGTGTTCATCTCACCGCCGGTCATACGGGAAATCGCCCACTTCTACCGCGCCGAAGCGCAGATCTTCCCCCACATGGCACACGCCATGATGTTGGAACTCAATTGGCGTGAGGTGGCAGACTCTCTGCTGGGCTGGCTGGAGGGAATTAGCGTTCATCGCTCCACTGCGGCGGTTTAAAGACCGATCTCGAAAATCGGCTTTATCCTTTATTAAAGAAGAAAAACCCGATCTACCCCTACCTCTCGCGTAGCTGCCGCCGTAGGATTTTGCCAACATTGCTCTTGGGCAACTCGGTACGGAACTCGACCCGTCGCGGCACCTTGTAGCTAGTCAGGTGCTGACGACAATGTTCGATCAACGCCTCGGCGGTCAGCGTGGGATCCTTGGCCACAACCACGATCTTGACCACTTCCCCTGATTTCTCATCCGGTACGCCGACCGCTGCAACTTCCAGCACACCCGGATGCAGGGCGGCTGCATCCTCAACTTCGTTGGGGTAAACGTTGAAACCGGATACCAGGATCATGTCCTTTTTACGGTCCACGATCCGTACATAACCGCGCTCATCGACATAGCCCACATCTCCGGTACGGAAATAACCGTCAGTGGTCATGGCCTTGGCGGTCTCTTCGGGCTGATTCCAGTAACCGTGCATCAGCTGCGGACCTCGGATGCAAAGCTCCCCGACTTGATCCACACCAATACCCAACTCATGATCCGCATCGTCGCGCACCGACAGATCCGTAGAGGGAATCGGCAAGCCAATGCTATTGTTGTATGCCTTAAGCGTCAAAGGGTTGATACAAACCGCTGGCGAAGTTTCGGTCATGCCATAGGCTTCGATCAACGTTGTGCCAGTCACTTCCCGCCAGCGTTCGGCGATGGCCCGCTGCAGCGCCATGCCACCACTCAAACTGATCTTAAGGGTGCTGAAATCTAAACGCTCAAAACCGGGCGTGTGCAACAGCCCATTGAACAAAGTGTTCACGCCAGTAATGGCGGTAAAACGAATCTTGCTCAATTCCTTGACGAAACCCGGCATATCGCGGGGATTGGTGATCAGGACATTATGTCCTCCCAACTTCATAAAAGTCAGGCAGTTGGCGGTCAGCGAAAAGATGTGATACAGCGGCAATGCGGTGACAATGGTCTCCTCAGCTGGCTGGGAAAACGGGCTCAACCAAGCCGAAGCTTGTTGCAAGTTCGCCACCAGATTGCCGTGGGTCAACATCGCCCCCTTGGACACCCCAGTGGTTCCGCCAGTGTATTGCAGAAACGCCAGATCCTCATGATCCAGCGACACCTCGCGTGGGGCTTGTCGCGCACCCTCGGTCAGCGCATGGCGAAACGGCACGGCGCCTGGAATATTCCAGGTCGGTACCATCTTCTTGACGTGCTTAACTACGAAATTAACCAATAAGCGCCGGGGAAACGGGAGCAGATCACCCACTTGCGTGGTGATGACGAGCTTGAGCGAGGTATTGCCCCACACATCCTGCAAAGTGTGCGCAAAATTCTCGACAACGATAATGGCGGCTGCACCAGAATCCTTGAGTTGATGTTCCAGTTCTCGCGGTGTGTACAAGGGATTGACATTGACCACCACCATGCCAACCCGCAACGCACCGAACAGCGCGACTGGATATTGCAATACATTCGGCATCATAAAGGCGATCCGATCACCTTTACTCAAACCCATCTGTTGCAGGTAAGCGCCAAAATCACGGCTGAGCCGATCGATGTCCCGATAACGTAGAGTCACACCCATATTGGAATAGGCCGGCAAATCGGCAAATCGGTGACAACTCTTTTCCAGAATATCCTTCAGGGATCTAAACTCGTTTAGATCGATTTCAGCCGGTACTCCTTTCGGATATTCCCGCAGCCAGATTTTTTCCACCTTCATTCTCCTCCCACACTCATCATTCTCAACCGAAAGGGCTTACTGAAAAATAATGCGAATTCACTCACAATGCGTGGATACCTTCAAAATTTCTGCCGTTTCAACGCCCCGATTGGACCCCCAGTAGCCATGAAAACTCGAGACCGCATTCTGCAAACCAGCCTGCGGCTCTTCAATGAAGAGGGTGAACCTCGTATCACCACAAATCACATCGCTGCCGAAATGGACATCAGTCCCGGCAATCTGTACTACCACTTCCATAATAAGGACGAAATCATCGCTTTATTATTCCAGCAATTTGAGCGCCGCATGAAAACGATCCTGCAAGTACCCGAGCGCCGCATCCCGAACATGGAAGACATGTGGCTCTATCTACATCTGGTCTTCGAAGCAATCTGGGAGTATCGCTTTCTTTATCGCGACTTGGATAGCATCCTCAATCGCAACAAGAAGTTGCGTACCCATTTCCGCCGTATCCTGGAACGTAAAATGAGTACCGCCGCCGCTATCTGCCAAGGGTTGGTAGAAGCACGCATCATGAACGCCACTTCGGATGACATCACGGCACTCACTCGCAATATCGCGGTAGTAGCGACGTACTGGTTGAATTTTCAGGGCATCCACGCCAGCACAACCACACCAGCGAGCGAGAGCGATCATCTCGCCTCTGGCGTTTACCAAGTGCTCACGCTGGTCAACCCCTTTCTCAACGACGAGGCGCAGCAACTATTGCGCGAAATCAGTCGCGAATATTTGTAATCCTCTCGGAATCCATCCGGCGACAAAGCCCATTCCACTGTAGCTGTGATTGGCGGCATAGCTCTCTCTTTAACGCCACATCAAACCAGCGATATCTCAATCCGGCACATTGTGTGCAGGCCCAGAACTTTCTAATAATCAACCCTATAATGATATTTTTAGGACCCAAGTAAATTCCAGCCAGGAGCCGAAAAGTCATGAATTACCTAGTCACCGGCGCTTCCGGCTTTATTGGTCGCCGTCTTGTCGAAAAGCTGTTGCAACACCCAGGTAGCACCGTCCATTACCTCATCTTGGAACAGGAACTGCCGCTGGTGGATACCCTGCGCCAGCGTTGGGGCGTCAACGCCGACCGCGCCTTTCCGCTCATCGGCGACTTGACCCAACCACGCCTAGGCATCGCGGAGGTGGACTGCATCCAGCTCAAAGGGCACATCCATCATCTGTTCCACCTAGCCGCAATCTATGACCTTAAGGCCGACGCCAAAATTCAGGAGCAGGTCAATATCGCCGGTACACGCAACGTGCTCGCCTTCGCTGAGGCCATCGAGGTGGGTTGTTTTCATTTGGTCAGTTCCATCGCTGCCGCCGGTTTATACGAAGGTGTGTTCCGTGAGGATATGTTCGAGGAAGCCGAAAAGCTCGATTATCCCTACCATCGCACCAAGCATGAAGCGGAAGGCATTATTCGCCGCGAATGCACACGCCCTTGGCGGATCTATCGACCGAGTATCGTGGTCGGAGACGCCCGCACTGGCGAAATGGATAAGATCGATGGCCCTTATTATTTCTTCAAACCGATCCAGAAATTACGCAAGTTGCTACCTCCCTGGGTACCGATGATCGGCATCGAAGGCGGCCGCCTCAACCTAGTGCCGGTCAATTTTGTCGTCGATGCCATGGACCATATCGCCCATCAGGCAGGACTCGATGGCCAATGCTTTCATCTGGTGGACCCCAATCCGCTTCGAGTTGGCGATATTCTCAATCTATTCGCTCGCACCGCGCACGCTCCAGAAATGAACCTGCGTTTCAACGCGTCGATGTTTTCCTTCGTGCCGGAGATCATCAAAGCGGGACTGGCCACACTCAAACCGGTACGCCAACTAAAGGAGCGAATCTTCAATGACCTGGGTATGCCGCCTGAGGTGTTGCGCTTTGTCAACTACCCCACTCGCTTCGATTGCCGCGAGACACTCCGGGTACTAAAAGGCACCGATATTGCCGTACCACCACTGGATACCTATGCCTGGCGCTTGTGGGATTACTGGGAGCACTACCTCGATCCAGATCTCTTCATTGACCGCAGCCTCAGCGGGGCGGTGAAGAACAAGGTGGTCTTGATCACCGGCGCTTCTTCTGGCATCGGTAAGGCCGCTGCACTCAAGATCGCTGAGGCTGGCGCCACCACCTTGCTCATTGCACGCACTAAAGAGCGGTTGCTAGATACCCAGCGGGAAATCGAGGAACGTGGCGGTCGGGCCTTCAGCTACACCGCCAACGTAGCCGATTTCGCCTCCTGTGATGCCCTGATCCGGCAGGTACTGGACGATCATGGCCGAGTGGATATCCTGATCAACAACGCCGGCCGCTCGATTCGCCGAGCGATTGAAAACTCGCTGAATCGTTTTCACGATTACGAACGCACCATGCAGATCAACTACTTTGGCGCGCTACGGCTGATCATGGGCTTCATTCCCAGCATGCTGAACGAAAAACGCGGCCACATTATTAATATTTCTTCGATTGGCGTCCTTGGCAACGCACCACGCTTTTCGGCCTATATCGCCTCCAAGGCAGCACTGGATGCCTTTTCGCGCTGCGCAACTGCCGAGTTTTCCGACAGCGGCATTGAGTTCACCACGATCAATATGCCCCTGGTGCGTACGCCGATGATTGCACCCACCAAACTCTATCAGCACATGCCCTCGCTCAGCCCAGAAGAAGCAGCTGACTTGATCGTACAGGCGATCATCGAACGGCCGGAACGCATCGCCACCCGAGCTGGCGTCTTCGCTCAGATGTTGCACGCCATGGCGCCCAAGCTGTATGCCGTGCTGATGAATACCGCATTCCGGTTCTTCCCCGAAACACCTGCTGCCAAGGGACAAGTCGATACCCAGGAATCCTACTTGGAGCAAATCTCGATGGCATGTCTGGCGTGGATATATCGACGCATAACAAATTAAATACAAATGAGTTTTATGGAATAGATATCCACGTTTGAAGCGCTATCTGCTACTCCAATTCCCTGCACGCCATTCAACCGGAGCATTTATTGACAACAGTAACGGATGAACCTGCATCCTGCTCCTCATTTGAGCCATAATGATCATAAGCAGCGCATAGAAAGCCTTTCGGCATTGACCGGTCAAAATAAACGGAGGTGGACCGCACCGCCTCCTCGTATCCAACAAGCGTTGCCCGCACGATTTCGGTCCAGTCCGCAACCCGGAATCGTCTTTTGAACTGGTTCTTTATGTCACAAATCACCCGTGAGAATAGAGCGATGAAATTGAAAATCGGCGATCCAGCTCCCCAATTCAGCGCCACCATCACCGATGGCGGTACCATCAAATTATCCGACTACTTCGGCAAGAAACTAGTGCTGTACTTCTATCCGATGGACGACACCCCAGGCTGCACGCAACAAGCCGCTTCTCTGCGTGATCATTACCAGGAAATTCGGGGTAAGGATACCGAGATCCTGGGCGTTTCCACTCAAGATGTCGCCAGCCATCAGCGCTTTACCGAAAAATGCAATATCCCCTTCCCACTGGTAGCCGATACTGACGGTGCCGTCAGTCGGGCCTATGGGGCACTGGGCGGTGGCGGCGGTCTCATGGGAAAAATTGGAAATAATCTGTTCGGCGTGGCCACCCGTATGACCGTGATCATTGACGAGAGTGGTCATATCGCCCGCATTATCGACCACCCGGATACTGCCAATCACGCCGAGGAAGTCCTCAAGCTACTTTAGGATTCCATTTATTGGGCTTTTTCTCGATCATCCCGATCCAGTGAGCCGTGACCATGATTTTTGGTTGTTCGCCCTTGAGGATCGGGCAGATAATTAGGCAATTATTGAGTAAGAAGGAAATGGCACGGAGCCAGCACCCGCATGGTACCGTAAGCCATCCTGCGGCTACCCATCCGCTGTTTCAAAATATTGCCAGGAGGTTTTGCATGCCCGGGCGACATGCTCGCACGATTTGCTATTCCACTCGCCAGGTTTGCGCCTGGGCAACCTTCTGCCTCACGACCTGGGGGCAACTACCCGCCGCCATCGACCGGTCATGGGAGAGATCACCATGAACCCGGCCCAATCCAGTTCGACCCGCCAATGGAAATCCGGTGCCTCCAGCCAGCAAGGCGGCCGCCACGAGCAGCAGGACCGCTGGGATATTTTTCAGCTACCCAGCCAAACCGCGCTGCTTGCTGTGCTCGCCGACGGCATGGGAGGTCATATCGACGGCGCCTTGGGTGCACAGATTGTCATTGATGTGGCCCGGAACTTCATGCAAAACCCGCCAGCCTCATTGCTGAGCGATCCATCCACCGCCCTCGATCAATTGTGTCAATCGATGCACGACACCATCAATCGTCGATCAGAAACAGCGCGTAGTACTGCGGTGATGGTTTTACTCGATCATGATCGCGCCCACTGGCTGAACATCGGCGATAGTCGACTCTATCATTTTCGCCATGGACAGCGGCTGATGCGTACCCGAGATCACTCCGCCGTGCAGATCTTGATGGATCTGGGAGAAATCGACGAAACGCAGATGGCGACTCATCCAGCTCAGAATCGACTCTACCGCTGCCTGGGTGGCGAGGAAGAGCCCAAGCCCGACCAGGGAGAATTTAGCGCCGAGCCCGGCGACTTGCTGGCCTTGTGCTCGGACGGTGTCTGGGAACACATCACCGAAACCGAACTCTGGACCACCGCTATCGATCATGGCCCGGCCGCCGCTGCCCGACTGTTGGCCGAACAGGCGGCGCAACGCGGCGGCACCCAGGCGGATAACGCCACTCTGGTTTTGTTGCGTGCGGAGGTGAATGCCATGACCAGTCGCAGGTCTTGGCGGCGCTGGTTGCCAACGAGTCTGGCATCCTTGTTCAAACGCGACTCTTAGCCACCGGCCCTCTCCCGTGTCTTTCCATCAATCCGCTACATCATCAACCTCAACGAAAGTTCGATGACTGAGGAAACCAACGCGCTGCCCACAGGTTTCAGCCTGCACCGCTATCAGATCGAAGGAGTGCTGGGTGCTGGTGGCTTTGGCATTACCTACCGAGCGATACACGAGGCGCTGGAAAACGAAGTTGCCATCAAGGAATATTTCCCAGCGGAATGGGCATACCGTGATCGCAACGGTGCCATTGTTCGTCCCAACGCTCAGGGTCAAATTCCAGCCAAGATTGGCGAGCCGTCCTCTTACGAATGGGGTCTGCAACGCTTTCTGGATGAGGCCAAGATTCTGGTCCAGATCAACCATCCCGGCGTCGTGCGCGTGCGTGATTATTTCACGGCCAATGGTAGCGCCTACATCGTCATGGAATTCGAGGAAGGGGAGTCGATGAGCGCCCTGCTGCAGCGGGGCGGTATCCTGCCTGAACACGAACTGCGCCGTCTGCTAAACGATGTACTTCCGGCCCTGGAAGCCGTCCACGCCCAAGGCTACCTGCACCGCGACCTCAAACCCAGCAATCTCTATCTACGCAAAGTCGATGGTCGCATTATCGTCATCGACTTTGGTGCCGCACGTCAGGCGCTGGGGCGGCGTACCCGTAGCGTCACGAGCGTGGTAACACCCGGTTATTCTCCGATCGAGCAGTACGTCACGATTGGTGAGGATTACGGGCCGTGGACCGATATTTACGCGCTCGGTGCCGTGCTGTACCGTTGTATTACCGGCGCGCCACCGGTCGAAGCCCCAGGTCGAGTGCTCAAAGATCCAGTACAACCGGCGATCGAGGCCGGTGCTGGGCTGTACTCCCGCAGCTTGCTGCAAGTGATCGACCGCTCTCTGGCGGTACGCCCAGAGGAGCGATTCCAAAGCATAGCTGCTATGCGGGACGCCTTGCAGGCGACTACCGACTCCAGCGAACAGGTGGACTTTTCCAAAATATCACCGATCAAACCCGAGCTGCTCGAGCTGTCCGAGTTTGTCGATATCCCGCACTTCGAACCACTCGAGCCACTTTCCGACAGAACGCCATCCACACCCTCTTCCCAACCAAGACAACGCGAAGAGGATATTTGGTCGAACCGCACCCGCATATCGCGCTCCCCCTCTCAGCCAAAAAATA
>JACSSB010000271.1 GCA_014879435.1 Phycisphaerales bacterium | reverse complement strand
GCACCGAGTCGGCCTAACAACAGCGCAACGGTAGCAAAGATGGCACTCTCCAGAAATAAACTCACCCCAATGGGTAACCCCAAAATCAGCAGTGGTCGCAGCTCCTGCCAACGCGGCCAAACCCATTGTTGGAACAGGCCGTAACCATGATAGGCAGAATCCATGCGGACCAAGAAGAGCATGCCTAGCAGCATCACCCACATAGCCAGAGCGGTTGCGATCCCACAGCCTAAGGCACCCAAGGCCGGAAAACCCCAATGGCCAAAGATTAATACATAGTTGGCTACGATATTGACCACTAATCCCAGCACACTCACCAGGAAAACTGGCCGTGTTCGACCGATTCCTTCACTGAACAGCCGCAGGCTCATGCACAGGAAAATCGCGGGCATCCCCCAGGATAGCGCCCGCAGATAGCTGCCGGTCACAGGGACAATCGCCGACTCGATCCCCAGCCATACCAACCATCCCTCCATCTGACGCAGGATCACAAAACACACTATACCCAGCAGCATCCCCAACCAGAGTGCTTGTCGAACCAGCGGTGCAATCATGGTGGTCCGTCCGGCACCGTGGCACTGTGCCACGGAAGGACTCACTCCCATCAAAATACCCAGAGAGAGTAGGAACAGGGCGTGCCACAATCCCGTCCCAATAGCCACTGCCGCCAGCTCAGTCGAGCCGACTCGACCCATCATGACGGTATCGAAAAAACCAGTGGCCATCTGTGCCAACTGGGCGGCAATCAATGGCCCGCCCATTTGAAACAAAGCAGCCAGTTCACCGCCCAGATGATGGCGAGCCGACACCGGTAGCCAGTGGCTCATCGCCATGGTGCAACAACCGTGGCGACCCAGTTGATCTTGGGCAATGGTAGTATGGCAGCCCTTTGCAGGAGCAAGATTCCACCCTTCCATCCAGGTACAAAGAACAACGCCATGATCATCCTTCTCAATCCAAATATCACAGAAAATTCCGAAGAGTATCGGATGACGCTCGACTATCTGTCCAGATTACCGGGCGTTTCCACCCGTATTCACAACGTGCGTGGGACACAGCAAGTGCTGACCGAGATTTATCTGATCGGTGACACCAAGAGCTTGCTACTTGAAGATATCCAAGTCCTACCCGGCGTGGAGCGAGTGATCCGGGTCTCCGAGGAGTATCGAATCCTAGGTCGGCATCGGGATGAGCAACGCGCTATCGGTTTTGAATACAACGGGGTTCCATTCAATCAGGATACGCTGAACATCTTTGCTGGACTATGTGCCGTGGACACCCCCGAACACACGGAGCAAATGATGGCGGCTCTGCGCGATCACGGGCAAGTCTGTACCCGGATGGGAGCGTACAAACCACGCACCAATCCCTATGCCTTTCAAGGTTATGGCAAGAGCTGTCTGCCTTATGTCTTCGAACAAGCGGGCCGCTACGGCATCCGCGTTATCGCTATGGAAATTACGCACGAAGCACATTTAGTGGAAATTCACGAAAGCCTGGAACAGGCCGGATGGCCCACTGGAGTCATGGTGCAGATCGGCACGCGCAACACCCAGAATTTCGAACTATTAAAGGCGGTAGGGCGCCAGCAAGAATTTCCGGTGTTGTTCAAGCGAGGGTTCGGCATCACCTTGAACGAATCGCTTAACGCCGCTGAATATCTCGCCAGCGAAGGGAATTCCCGAGTCGTATTTTGCCTGCGTGGGGTAAAGACCAATATGGGAGATCCGCATCGTAACTTGGTCGATTTTGCGCAAGTACCTGTGGTCAAGCGTTTGACGCGCATGCCGGTCTGTGTCGATCCTTCGCATTCGGTTGGCTCACGCGAACACTCGCCTGATGGCATTTTGGATCTGATGCACGCTGCAGCCCAAGGCGTGGTGGCTGGCGCCAACATGGTACTGATAGATTTTCACCCGAAACCGGCTAAAGCGCTGGTAGACGGCCCGCAGGCCATGTTAATGAACGAATTAAGCTGGTTCCTAGAGGACATTGCGCTAGCGCGGGAATGCTACGAGAAACGACAAGCGCTGAGCCGACAGCATATGGCCAAGGTTGCTACTGATGGAGGAGCACATCGCGTGCCTGATTGATCCGCGCAGCCAAATAGCTGGAACCACCCTGATCGGGGTGAACCCGCTGGATCAAACGTCGATAGGCGGCCTGAATTTCATCGCGACTGGCACCGGGTTGCAAACCCAGGATCTCATAGGCTTCGATCCGGTCCATGCGATTGTTTTTCCCAGCCTCTTCCTGTTTGTTTTGGTCGTTGCTCACATGCTCACGCCAAGCTGGATCGGCCTGGCGATCCAAATAGGTTTCCAAAATCGCCACCGACTGCGGGTCCACCTGACAATCTCGCCACAGTTCCAACAACTCGCTAAGGTTCAGCTCTTGCAGGGAACGCCCCGCAAAGCGACCTTCGCGAACTTGGCCACTCAGGGTGCCGGAAGCGTGATCGAGAGACATGGATAAAAAGCGGGTCGTAACGGCGGACTGATTCCGGCCTGCTTGATGGGCCTGATCGGTCGAAACGAGAGCAGGGGACCGCAACCAACGAATCAGTAGTGGTACCAATGCGACCAGCAAAGGCATGGCGACTTCGGCACCGCCACGCAGGGTCAACAGAAGTAGAAAAACGATGGCTACCACTATCATCGCCACGCGAGGCAGTTGAGTCCGCCAAGACGAGCGACCTAACTTACGGATCAGCAGATAAAGGCCGCCCAAGATGGCTACGGCCAGCAGGATGCGTACTAACATCGTCTGTTCAGAGTTGACGGGTCAGTTGCTGAATCAGACCGCCATGGCGCTGGCTGAATTGCTCCAGTGCGGGACGGCCTCCGGTGGCATAGACGGCGACAGCCGCCAATAACTCGCGCAACTGACGCGCGCTATTGCCATCGAAAGCACAATAGGCGCCACGTGTTAGGCGGGCGATTTCCCGGAAGCCCCGCGCTGCATCGGGATCATTTCCCTCCTGGAACACAAAGGCCGGTACTCCCAGTACACCCAATTGTCCGGCTTGATGGCACAGGGGATCGATGGTTTCTTCCAGAAAGTCAGCCACCAGTACCAGCGCATTGACTCGATGTTGCTTAGTTTCGCGCACGGTGTGTTCCAGCACCCGGCTGATCTGAGTCAAACCACCCCGGCACTGCACCGAACTCATGCGCCGTTGTAATTCGCTGGAAGCGGTCAACCATGGCTCAGCTTGGAACTCTCCATAGCCGCGATACCAAAGCAGTTGCACGGCCAAACCACCGACCGTCGCTGCCGCCTCGAACATATCGCCCTGCCACTGGCAGGTACGATCCCAGGTCGGTTGGCGACTAGCCGTAGCATCCATGGCGAAAACCAAGCGGCCACGCGCTGAGGTCGCAGCGGGCGTATGTGCCACCTTTCGCAGAAATTGCGTAACTTCCTGCGTTGTGGAGCACGAAGCCGAGCTGGGAGAGGCGAGCTGAGATTTATCCTTCATCTGCTTTGATTAGGACTCCTAAATTTGGTGGGAATGGGCTTCGTTTCAGGTGGATTGCTCGTCACTCCCGCGCAGGCGGGAGTCCAGAATCGACGGTCTCCTGGATTCCCACTTTCGCGGGAATGACATTAGACGTTACTGGATTCCCGCTTTCGCGGGAATGACGTCTTGCTAAAGGATTCCACAAACAGAACTGGCATTATTTATTCTGTGACTTACGATGGTCCACTACGCGCACCGCCTTGCCTTCGGAACGGGGGATTTCGCCCGTAGCTTTGACCACAACCTTGGCGGTTACACCGATAAAATCCTTGATGTCTTTTTGCGCCTTGTGCGCGACTCGGTCCATCGCATCCCGACCTTGGGTGACCAATGGCGGACTACCTTCTACATTGACCGTCAACAGATCCAGATTGTTCTCGCGGAATACCTCCAGTTGGTAAAACGGCGATAAGGTCTCAGTTTGCATGAGAATCGCTTCAACCTGTGAGGGAAATACGTTAACTCCACGAATAATCAGCATGTCGTCGGTACGGCCGGTGATGCGTTGCATGCGGACATGCGTCCGACCGCAGCGGCAGGGCGCGGGGTTCAGCGCCGAGATATCACGGGTCCGATAACGAAGCACCGGAAACGCTTCCTTGGTCAAGGAGGTGATGACGATCTCACCCGACTCACCGTAAGGGACTGGCTGACCCGTGTTGACATCAACCGATTCAATCAAGAAATGGTCTTCAAACACATGCAGACCGTCTTTAGCTTCGACGCATTCCACGCCCACGCCGGGTCCGATGACTTCGGACAGACCGTAGATATCGATGGCATCGATGCCTAAACGTGATTCCAGCTCGTAGCGCATTTCATCGGTCCAGGGTTCAGCACCGAAGATGCCAACCTTCAAGGATGATTTGCGCAAGTCCACCTTCATGTCCTCTGCGGCTTCGGCCAAGTTGAGGGCATAGGATGGGGTACAGCAGAGGGCGGTAGGTTCAAAATCACGAATCAGCATGATCTGGCGCTGGGTCTGGCCGCCAGAGATGGGAGTGACCATCACTCCCAATTCCTCCGCACCGTAATGAAAACCCAAACCGCCCGTGAACAGGCCATAACCATAAGCATTGTGCATGCGATCACCCGGTCGCAGACCCGCCGCCGCTAGGCTGCGCGCCATCACCCGCGCCCAGGTACGCACATCGCGACGGGTATATCCCACTACAGTGGGTTTACCGGTGGTGCCGCTGGAAGCATGGATACGCACCACTTGATCGGTCGGCACGGCGAACATGCCAAAGGGGTAATTCTCGCGTAGGTTTTCCTTTTTGGTGAAAGGCAGCAGGCGCACATCCTCGACGGATTGAATATGGTTCGGCCGGACGCCGAGTTCGTCCATAGCATCCCGATAATAGGGGACAGTCTGATAGCAGCGCTCGACGGTGGCGCGCAGTCGGCGCACTTGCAGTTCGCGCAATTCCTCACGGGGTAGAGTTTCTTGTTCGATGTCGAGAATCATGTTCGGTCTCGTGTGATTAAGGAAAGCGATCAAGTACCAGTAACTGAGGTGGGCAGAGTTTCGGTCAATAGCTCATAGCCCAGATCGCGCAAGTGCTGGTTCAAGACACGCGGATTATCGGCACGGTAACGCACTACAGCGATCCGCAAGCCTGTTTTATCGGGATGTACCGGCGAAACTACTGTAGCGATATAGCCTCCCGCCTCATTGATCGCACTGAGAAAGCGCCCCAATTGACCGATGGCATCGGGTAAATGCACGGCGATACGGGTGGTGTTTTCCATCAAACAACCGGTGATATCGAGAAAGAAATCCAGCAAATCTTCGTGGGTGACGATGCCGACCAATTTGCCATCCTTTTCAATCACCGGTAGGCAACCGATTCTTTTTTCACGCAGCAAGTGCGCAGCTTCTTCAACCAAGGTATCCGGTGCACAGCTTACGACTTGAGTACACATGATCTTGGCAGCGGTGAGCTTACCAAGCAGATAGTTTGCTTCACCGACCGACAGCGTCGTCACTGGCGAAGGGGCCACCCGTTCCAGATCGTGAGAGGTGACCAGACCCACTAAACGGCCATCGCGCACTACCGGCAGATGGCGGATGTGGTGATCGTGCATCAGTGTCGCCATCTGCGTGACGCGCATGTCTTCGGTGACGTGCAATACGTCGCGACTCATGATCCGGTCCACGTACATGGCTTGCTTCCCTCCGCATCAATAACCCAAATCAATAACCCAAATAGGCCCGGCGCACGTCGTCGTCAGCCAACAATTCCGCTGCTTGGGCAGTTTTGATGATACGACCGGTTTCGAGAATGTAGCCGCGCCCGGCGATAGCCAGGGCAGCACGCGCATTCTGCTCGACCAGCAGGATGGTGACGCCGCATCGATTCAATTCGACAATCACCCGAAAAATCTCTTCGACCAAGAGCGGTGCCAAACCCATCGAGGGTTCGTCGAGCAGTAACAGGCGCGGCCGACCCAGCAAGGCACGGCCGATGGCGAGCATCTGTTGCTGCCCCCCCGATAAGGTGCCTGCCAGTTGTTGGCGGCGTTCGGCAAGAATCGGAAACAGGCTATAAACGTGCTCTTGTTGCGCGCGCAGCCAAACCGGATCGTGGCGCTGGCGGTAGCCACCGAGTCGGAGATTATCTTCGATGCTTAGCGAAGCAAACACTTGGCGTCCTTCCAGCACCTGACAAACACCAGCAGCGACGATGCGATGGGGCGACCAACGACTGATGTCCTGGCCATCGAAGCGAATCTGCCCAGTGCTGATAGGACGTAAGCCGGACAAAGTGTGGAGCAGGGTGGTCTTACCCGCGCCGTTACCCCCCACAATCGCCACCAACTCGCCCGCACCGACACTTAAATCGACTTGATGAATGGCGCACACCGGGCCGTAATGACTACTGAGTCCAACCACTTCCAATAAACGATCATCGCCAGTGGTTGGTACGGCAGGAGTAGAGGAGGTCTCAAACGGCATAATTCACCGCTCCCCCCAGATAGGCCGCGACCACTCGTGGGTCGGCCTGAATTTCCGCCGGAGTTCCCTCGGCGAGCACACTGCCGTAATCCAGCACCAGCAGCCGGTCGGAGACGCCCATCACTAAGGGCATGTGGTGCTCGACCAGCAAGATGGTGACGCCGCTGTCACGAATGCGGGTGATCAAATCACGCAATGCCAAAGTTTCAGTGTCATTGAGTCCGGCTGCAGGCTCATCGAGCAACAGCAAACGCGGTTTAGCGGCGAGTGCACGGGCGATTTCGACCCGCTTCATCAATCCATAAGGCAGGGTGCCCGCCGACTGTGTGGCACGATCTGCCAGCTCGCACAATTCCAGGGCCTCGATGGCCCAATCCCGTAAACGCTGCTCTTGGCGCCGTACTCTGGGCAGGCGCAGCGCGGCGGCGAACAAAGAGGTTTTGGTACGCAAATGGCAGCCAACCATGACATTTTCGAGCACGGTCATATTGAAGAACAGTTGCAGATTCTGAAAAGTCCGGGCGATACCACAGGCGGCGATCCGATGCGTTGGCAAACCTAATAACTCGCGCTCGGTAAAACGGATCGAACCGCTGGAAGGTTGATAAAAGCCGCACAGGGCATTGAATAGAGTGGTCTTGCCCGCACCATTGGGGCCGATGACAGCGTAGACGAGTCCTTCTGCTACCTGAAAGCTCACACCCGCCAGCGCCATGACGCCGCCAAAACTTTGTTCCAGACCCGTCACCGCCAGCAAGGGCGATGCAGGGGTAGAGGATAGCGGCAGAGGGGCGATCATGGCAGTCATAGGATCAATCCAATGACCGTCGAAACTTAGAGCGCGCCAGGGTCGATCCCAAGCGATGCGCGGCTTGAGTCAAACCTACGAACAAACCTTGTGGCATGAAGATCATCACCGCCATCAGTAATGCGCCGTGAATCAGCATCTCGTAATCCTCGAACACCACCAAACCCTGTTGGAGCAAGGTCAAGGCGATGGCACCGCAGACCGCACCGAAAGTGGAGGCCAAACCACCCAAAACCACCATGGTGACCAGCTCAACGGAAACGGTGAGATTGAAGGAATCGGGACTCACAAAAGCCTGTTGATGGGCGAACAGGCTACCGGCAAACGCAGCGAATACCGCAGAAACGACGAAGGCTTGGGTTTTGGTGCGAGCGGTATCGATACCCATCATCCGTGCGGCGAATTCCGAGCCGTGCACCGCCCGCAAAGCGCGCCCGACCTGAGAATCGACCAGATTGAGCGATAGCCAGACCACTAACAACATGGCCGCCGCGATGACGCCGTACCATTGCAAATCACCATCGACTTGCCAACCCAGGAGATTCAGCGGCGGGATACCGGCCAAGCCATCGGGTCCACCGGTCCATTGCGTGGCTTGCACCATGATGACATGCGCGATGATGCCAAAACCGAGGGTCGCCATCGCCAGATAATGACCACGCAGACGCAGAATCGGTCGAGCAAATACCCAGGCGATCAAGCCAGCAGCGATCAAGCCAGCGACCAATGCCAGGAGCGAGGGCCAATCAAAACGGGTGCTAAGAATGGCGGAAGCGTAGGCACCCAAACCAAAGAATGCGGCATGACCGAGGGAGATTTGGCCGGCGTAACCGATCAGCAGGTTGAGGCCGACTGCTAAGATGACATGCAGTCCGGCAGACGTGCCGACCACGACGACGAAATAATTATCAGGGAACAGTACGGGAAGCAAAGCCACTACCGCCGCGAATATATAAAAACCGGCTAGCCGCATCGCTTACACCCGTTCCGCGCTTTTGTGGCCGAATAAACCGGTCGGCTCAAAAAACAGCACCATCAGCACGAATAGGAAAGCGATGGCGTCCTTGTATCCAGAAGATATGAAGCCCGCGCCGAGTGCTTCGAGCACACCCAGCAACAAACCCCCAGCCACCGCGCCCATCGGGTTACCGATGCCGCCGACGATGGCGGCGGAAAAGCCTTTCAGGCCAAGCATGACACCGGCTTCGTAAGAGCTAAAGGTAATGGGCGCGATCAAAATACCGGCCAACGCACCCAAACCGGCGGAGAGGCCGTAAGCGAGTCGCAACATCACTTTGACATTGATACCCACGGCTTGGGCGGCGACCCGGTTATAGGAACAAGCGAGCAGCGCTTTCCCTGGCAAGGTGCGGTTAAAAAAAGCACGCACCAACAGGACCAATACGACCGTGACACCGAGTACCCACAGACTTTGCGGCAGCACTGTGGCCCCGCCGAGTTGGATGGGAGTATCACCGCTAAAAGGCGGTAGGGCATAAAAATCCTTGCCCCAAAGCAACAAGGCCACTCCGCGTAGGAAAATCGCCGCACCGATGGTGATGATGATGGTGCTAACCACCGATGCGCCGACCGCTGGTTCAATCGCGAAGCGTTCCAGCAGCAGACCGACGCCAACCGTCAGCAAGGTCGCTACGATGGCGGCCAGGAAGAGTGGGAAACCGGCGTTTTGCAGGGCAATGGCGGCCATCGCTCCCAACATGACAAACTCGCCCTGGGCGAAGTTGACGACATCGGATGCGTTATAGATCAGGGCAAAGCCGAGTCCTACCAAAGCATACAAGGAACCGACCGTGATCCCGGTTACCAGGAATTGGAATAGCTGCTCAGGCATGAGCGGCGCTTATTCGATGATTTTCCAGGTGCCGTTATGGATTTCCACCAGTTTGAAAGCGTCCAGATTCAGCCCCATATGATCTTCTGGACTCATATTGAAGACGCCCGCAGTACCGATGAAACCCGAAGTTTTCTCGATCTCGTCACGTACTTTGGCCTTATCGGTCCCGCCTGCACGCTGAATGGCTGCCACGGTGATCATCAGACCGTCATAGGCATGGCCACCGAAGGTAGACACTGGGCCATATTTGGCTTCGTATTTATTTTTGTAAGCCAATAGCACCGGCTTTTGGGGGTCGGTGTTGGGCAGTTGTTCGGCGACGACCAAAGCGGCGGCGGGTAGACGCACGCCTTCGGCGGCTGCACCGGCCAAATCGATGAAGGTTTGGGAGGCGACACCGTGAGATTGGTAGAGCGGCAGGGTAATACCGAGTTGCTTGACGTTCTTAGTGACGATGGCCGGGGCTTGGCCTAAGCCGAAATTGATGATGGCTTCCGCGCCCGATGAGCGAATTTTGGTCAACTGGGTCGTCATATCGGTGTCCTTGTTGCCGTAGGATTCATCGGCGACCAAGGTGATACCGTAATTTGGTGCCAGTTCTAGAACCTGTGTGCGACCGGACTTATCGAAACCACCATCACCGGTGATCAGCGCGACCTTGCTCAGACCGCGCTTGCGTATATCCCCCAGGATTTTGGCCGCAGCCATGCGATCAGTGTGCGGTACCTTAAATACCCATTTCTTGACCGGCTCGATGATTTCCACCGCGCCCGCCAAGGAAATAAACGGGATTCCTTCCTTTTCGACATTGGGAATGACCGCCATGGTGTCGCCAGTGGTGGTACCTCCAATCAACACATCGACATTATCACTTTTAATCAGGCGCTTGACGAAGTTGACCGCATCCTTGGTATTTCCCCCAGTATCGTAGTGAATCAATTCGATTTTGCGGCCATTGACGCCACCCTTGGCATTCAGATCCTCGATGTACATCTGCAAGGTTTTCAACTCGGGGTCGCCGAGAAATGAAGCAGGTCCGGTCACGGTCAGGAAAGAGCCGATTTTGATGGGATCGGCAGCATGAGCAAGACCGATTCCGGCCAATAACAGCGATACCACTCCAAAAACTTTTAGCAACCGTCGCATGACTTAATCACCTATCATTATGATTATTAATATATTTTTACTTAGCGGGCGCCGAGGGGTGCCTTGATATGACCGGCGTTCCGGCCAGCGTCAAAAGCTTGCGCATTGACCTCGGCCAGTTTGGGTTTGTAAGCGCGAAAACCTTCGACGATGTTGATTTTGAGAATCTCGGCCGGAAAGGGCAGGTGATCACTGATCGCACCCAGCATAATGGTGTTCACCAGCTTGGCATTACCCAATTCTTCGGCGATGGCTCCGGCATCGAAGGCATGAACCTCAATACCGGTCGCCATCAGCTCACCGATGGGATCATCGGGATAATTGAAAAGGCCCGCCGACACGATGGGCGGTGCAATTCGCAGGGTATTGACCATGGCCACGCCGGTTGGGCGCAGATGCGGCAACCAGCGCAAGGCTTCGGCCACTTCGAAGCCGATCAGGAGATCCGCATCACCAGCATCGATCTGCGGCGAGTAGACCTTGGGTCCGAAGCGAATATGCGAAGACACCACGCCACCGCGCTGGGCCATGCCAGCCACTTCGGTTTTCTTGACGTCATAACCTTGATTGAGCGCGGTGCGAGCCAGCATTTCGGCGGCGGTCATGACGCCTTGGCCGCCGATGCCCACCACGAGGATATTGGTAATTCTGTCAAGCATGGGTGTGAATCCGAATAACGCGCTTTTGCGGCTCCGGTTGGACAATCGCCTCCGGTGCGCAGGTTTCGACGCACATATGGCAACCGGTGCAGGTATTGGGATCGATCTGGGCGAACACCAACTCTTTGCTCTTACCGCTCTTGGCGGTGACGGTTTCGCGGCGGGCGACAGTGATGGCCGGACAGCCTAAGTCGATGCAATTGCCGCAGCCGGTGCATTGATCATCCAGCACTGTGTATGCCCGCAAGCGCTCGAAGCGGTCGGTGAGCGAGCAGGGACGGTTGGTGATGATGACCGAGGGTTCCTCCATCTTGGTTTCTTCCCGCACCAACTTGACCATGGTCGGCAATTCATAGGGATCGACCATGCGGATGCGCTCGGGGCGGACACCCAGCGCTTCGGCCAGTTTGGCGAAATCGACCCGAGGAGCGGGTAGGCCGTGCAAGTCCTCGCCGGTACCTGGATTTTCCTGGCCGCCAGTCATGCCGACCGAGCGGTTATCCAGCAACAGCACAGTGACGTTGCCTCGGTTGTAAATCATGTTCAGCAGACCCTGCATCCCCATATGCAGAAAAGTAGAGTCGCCGATAACCGCCACGATATTTTTCTTCTCATCAGAATCACCGCGCCCTTTATCCATGCCGTGGGCCATGCTCAGCGATGCGCCCATGCTGATGCAGGTATCCAACGCATTCCAGGGATGGCCTGCACCAAGGGTATAACAGCCAATATCACCGATGATGTTGAGATTACGAATGTGGGAGAGGGCGAAGTAGGGGCCAAGGTGCGGACAAGAGGCGCACATAGTCGGGGGGCGCGGGAATAGCTCAGCCTGCGAACGAGTGGCGGTTTCATGCGTTTCACCGAGCAGGGCCTTGATGGCGGGGCGCAATACGCTGGGGGCGAGTTCGCCGAAACGCGGCAAGATATCCTTGCCGTGCACCTCCAAGCCCGCCGCACGAATTTCGGTTTCCAGCAGCGGCTCGGTCTCCTCGACCACCACCAGCGTATCGACTTGCGAGGCAAAGCTACGGATTTTATCGAGAGGAGCGGGGTGACTGAGACCCAGCTTCAGCACCGGCGCATTTGGGAAGGTTTCGCGGACATGCATGAACGCGGGACCAGAGGTGATAAAACCGATCCGACGGTCGCTACCGGTTGAGAGGATATTGAGATTGCTGGCTTCGCTGGCTTCCCGGAGCGTTTGGTCGCGCTGGTGCATCAGCGGCAGGCGCGGCTTGGCGTTGGCTGGAGTCATCACCCAACGTCGGGGATTCTTTTGAAAACCGGGGACGGGGCGTTCGATCCGTTCGCCTTCCACCACCACCATGGCCTTGACATGGCAAACACGGGTGGTCATGCGGACGATCACGGGGGTTTCGTAAGCCTCGGAGAGGTCGAATGCATACTTGACCATCTCGTAGGCTTCCTGGGAATCAGCCGGTTCCAGGATCGGCATGTGGCCGAAGCGGCCCCAATAGCGGGAATCTTGTTCGTTTTGCGATGAGGATAAGCCGACATCATCGGCGACCACGATGACCAGACCGCCGACCACACCGGCCAGCGATTGGGTCATAAAGGCATCCGAAGCGACGTTCATGCCCACATGTTTCATCGCTGCCAAGGCGCGCGATCCGGCCAGCGATGCGCCGATGGCTACTTCCACCGCGACCTTCTCGTTCACCGACCATTCCGAATATAGGTCGGGATAAAGTGCAATATTTTCCAGGATTTCGGTGGCAGGGGTTCCTGGATAGGCAGCAGCGACGCGGACACCGGCTTCCCAAGCGGCACGCGCTACCGCTTCATTGCCCGAGAGCAGGTGACGGCTTTCAGCCTGGGCTTGAACCACGGCATTCATGATCTTGAGATCCTCTTTGGTGCGATGTAAGCGGGATATTTTTATTTTTTAGTTATATCGACTAAAAATCCAATAATTTTAGTGGCTTTTTTTTCAATGATAAACAGCAAGCGAATCACTCGGATTCTGGTGGGGTTCCAGATTCGGTTTTGAGCGAACCGAGGGGCTGGAGTTGTGGACGATTCTGGACGGCCAGCGCCATTCTCAATTCATTGCGTAAAGCATCAGTGGCCCTTGCCATGTCGCCGTAGCGAGTCTCGACAGTGGCTAGGGCAGTGCGGGACTGCCGTAGCTCGGTATCCCGCACACGCAGGCGCTCTTCGACGGTGGCCAAAGCGGCGCGGATCTCGATATTTTCCCGACGCTGGGTTTCCAGTTGAATGCGCCAATTGGCCTCCCGATTTTTCCATTCCTGACGCTCGCTGGCGATGGCTTGGCGTTCGGTCGCGTGTTCAGCGCGATCCTGATCGAGAAGCCGCATCAAGCGGGCTTCATT